>CAMOTK010000160.1 GCA_946625715.1 uncultured Prevotella sp.
GCCATCTGGAAAATCTCGTTGCGCTTCTTCTCGCCGCCGCTGAAGCCTTCGTTCACGGAGCGGTTGGCCAGTTTGGCGTCGAGCTCCACAATCTTGCGCTTCTCGCGCATCAGCTTCAGGAAGTCGGCCGCATTGAGCGGCTCCAGCCCCTGGTACTTACGCTTCTCGTTGACGGCCGCCTTCATGAAGTTGGTCATCGACACGCCCGGAATCTCCACCGGATACTGGAACGAGAGGAACAGTCCCTCGTGGGCGCGGTCCTCGGGCTTCATCTCCAAAAGGTTCTTCCCATTAAAAAAAGCTTCGCCCCCAGTGACCTCATAGAGCGGATTGCCCACGAGAACAGCTGAGAGCGTCGATTTACCAGACCCGTTGGGGCCCATGATGGCATGTGTCTCACCGTCGCGAATGGTGAGGTCGATGCCACGCAATATCTCCTTGTCGCCTATCTTGGCATGCAGATTTCTTACTTCTAACATCTTCTTATGGCTTATTTTGCGTGCAAAGGTACAAATTTTCTGTGAATAAGCCTACTGTTTTCCCCAAAAAGAAAGCGGCCGGACACTGAGGTGACCGGCCGCTTGCCTATATTAGAACTTCATTTTCTGTCCTGTGGGACTGTACTGCTGTCCGTCTTTCTCAATCACCATACGGCCCTTTTGCAGGTACTTGGTCTTTGTCAACGTCACTTTTGCCGTGCTGATGCCGTTGTACACTTCGCCCGGACGCTCGTAGGGACCAAGGTCGCGCTGCTTGCCGGTATAGGTGCGGCGCAGGAAGGGGAAGTCCTGCAGCAGCGACTCGGGAATGTCGTAGGACACCGAGCCCATGTCTATCATCTTGCTGTCGGGAGCCAGTCGGCCGAAGCGGCGCGGCAGACTGCCGTCGAGGCTACGGGGCATCAGGGCGTCCTCTTCGTCGAGGCTGACGAAGTCGTCCTTGCCAATGCCGGTCACGAGGTGGTTGGTCCAACCGTTCTTCGACATGGCCGAGGCTATGGCGTTGTAGTCGTCGCTGCCCACGCAGATTTCCTGGCGGCCTAAGCAGATGTTGTTGTAGTACTTCGTGTTGGCATCAGAGCCGCCCGACTCGAACATGAAGTCGTAGCCGTTGTCGAAGCCCAAGCAGCCCACGAGCACGTGGCCGCCCTTATGGCTGTTGCAGTCGAAGCCTTTCACCGAGCCGCTCTTGTCGCAACCGAAGGCAATGCAGTTGTAGGCGTAGTGGATGCCCTGCGACGAACCGCCCGAGCCGTTGCCGCCCAGCTTGATGCCGTTGCCATTGCCGGAGAACGAGGCCGAAGTGGTGAGATACTCCTTCACCCAGGTGTGGTCTTCGGCATTGCCCGACTCCCAAGCCCAGCACTCGGCCAAAATCACGTCGTAGTCGGTCTCGTAGAGGTCCCACGCATCGTCGCTGTTGCGCCATGCACGACAGCGGATGAAGCGGTTGCCCTTGCCGTTGTGCATCTTGCAGGCGAAGCCGTCGGCATCGCTGCCGTAGTTGGCGTCGCAGTCGCAGTTGTGGTGCGAGTCGCAGTCGACGATGTCGTTGTAGGCGCAGTAGGTGCCGTCGTTCTTCGATACGCCGGGATGGCTATCCGAGAAGTTATGGCCGAAGCCGAGCTGCAGGCCGGTATCGAGGTTGTAGGAGAACTCGCAGCGCTCAATGCGGTTGTACGAGCCTTCGAGCTTGATGCCGTTGTCGGCAGCATGGGTGATGTGAATACCGTAGATGATGTGGTGGTTGCCCGTGAGCAGAATGCCGCGGTCGCCCACCTTCGAGGTCTGCTTGTTGCAGTCGAGCAACTGCTGCTCGAAGTCGAAGACGGGTTTCTCGCCGTCGGCACAGCGAATGACGATGGGCGCATCGGCCGTGCCGTTCTTCGTCATGCGCACGGTGAGCTTGCCGTCGGTGCCGTACTTACTGATTTTGTACGTGCCACCCCGACAGACAATATGGTCGCCGGCCTGCGCTGCAGCGTAGGCCACGGCAATGTTATACCAGGGTTTTTCCAGCGAACCGTCACCCGTCTCGTCGTTGCCTGAGGGCGAGATGTAATAGGTGTTCTTGGCTTCGGGAATACGCTTTGTGGGTTTCCAGATGCCCTCGACCACATAGGTGGGGTCGTCGGGGTCGGTGGGAACAACCTCTGTGCCGGTGTTCAGCGTCACCTTCACGTCGTCGATGAAGGTCGAGCCGCTGTTGGTGGTGAAGCGGATGAGCACCTCGGTGTCGGCCTCTTCAGAGTTCACCTTGAACGAGCCGCTGCCGTAGTTCGAGGCCGAGCTGGTAGTGACCTGCCCGAGCTGCGTCCACGTCTTGCCGCCGTCAGTCGACTTCTCAACGGTGATAATCTTGCCGTTGCCGCCCGAACGGTGCAGGAACGACACCTTGCCCGGCTGGTTCAGTGCAGGCGTAATGATATAGGCACTGCTGTTGCTGAACATGGCACGCGTGCTGCCATTGTTCTTGTTGGCGGCAATGCCCTTGATGGTCCACTCACCAGAAGCGAGGGTGACTTTCGTCTCTGAAGTGGGAGCCGACGAGGGCAGTCCGTTCTCAAAGTCCTCGGTGAAGACGTCTGCTGCCTGTGCAGCAAATGCGCTGCACAGGAGCATGAGGTTGAAAAATATCTTCTTCATGATTTATTGCTTTGAAATCTTTTGTCCTAAAGCGTTGAAACGCTGGTCGCGTTTCTCAATAACGAGGCGACCGTTTCTAAGATACTTCGCCACCTTATTATTAATGATAGCACGCGGGGCGGCAATGCCCTCTGCAATGGCCTCTGTATCGGGTATGCGCACATACATGTCGTAGACGCGTGCACCACCGCTCGACTTGGTGTTCAGAATTTCAATCGTGCGGATGTTCATGCCTTGCTCTTCGGAAAGACCGGCCTGCTGCAGCACATCCCATTCAATGAAGGTGCCCTTCTTCAGGTCGCCCGTACTCTTCGAACCGGTAGAGCCGTCGGCGTTGGTCCACTTGATGGTGTAAGCACGGCCACCCGTGAAGTGGAGATTGATTTTCAGCTGGAGCACGCCGTTGGCCAGATGCCAGCGAATACCACCGCTGTTCTTGGCCATATCGATAGCACCTATCGTGCAGCCGCCAGGAATACTGCCGTCCTTGGGTTCGGTATATTGAGGATTGTAGACGGTGGTCGAGCCGTCGGTGCCGTCAATCAGTTCCAGCACGCCCTGCAGGTCGGCAGGCAGTGCGTCCCAAGCATCCTGGAAGTGATACCAGTCGCCGGTGAGCACCTTGAAGGGCGTCACCATCTTGATGATGCCGGTGGTGGTCACGTCCTTCACGCCTTCCTCGGCATTGCCCGAAACGGTGACGGTGAACGTGCAGCCGGTGGCAGGCGTACCAGAGATGGTCAGCTGATTGCCATTGACGCTATAGCTCAGGCCTTCGGCCAGATTGGTCACCGTAGCCGTCTTGCCGGCTTCGCTCCATTCGTAGACGATGTCAGCGATGGGCTTACCCTTCACGACTTCCTGCGACGAATTGGCTGTCTTGCAGGTGAGCGTAATCTTCTCGGGCACCACCACGCTGGCCGGTACGCCATCGATTTCGAAGGCACCCAGGTCGGGAGCAGCGTCGTTGTAAGGGATATAGAGGTCGTCGGCAGTGATATACTCCAGACCTACGGCCGTACACTCGGCTTCGGTCATCTTACGGGCAGGGGTGAAGCCCACGATGGGCGTACCCTTATCCTTGAAGATGCTGCCCGGCTTCAGACGGGCAAAGTTGTTGTTGGGCAGCGAACCGTCGGCCTCGCGGGGAGCCATGAAGTCCTCGACCTTCAGCGACAGGAACTCGTCGGAGTGGTCCTTGGTCACAATCTGGGTCTTGCCTTCCTTATAGCCTTCCTTGATGGGGCTGCAGCCGTCAATCTCCAGCCACGAGCAGAACTTCGTGTCGGGATCCATGTAGCCTTCCTTGTCGGGCGACAGGAACTCGTGGTTGCCCACGGCCACGCCACTCTTCTCGGCCTTAGCACCCCAACCGATACAGTTGCGGATGGTCATCGGGCCATACTTGAACATGGTGGGGAAGCGGTAGTTGTACTCATTGCCCCAGCCCGTGCAGTTGATGACGTACATGCCCTCGTAGGCATTGTTCTGGTCGAAGCCCTTATGCAGGTTGTCGAACGCCACGCAGTTGGTCACCACATGGGCACCCGTCGACTGGTCGAAAGCAGCACCGCCGGCACTGCCGCCGCCACCCAGCTTGAAGCCGTTGCCGTTCTTGCCTTCCTTCAGGTTGCCGTTCTTGTCGGTGTAGTAACCTGCATGGTAGGCCCAGCAGTGGTCGATGACCACGGGATGGTAGGTCATGTAGAGGTCCCAGTTGTCGTCGGAGTTGTTCCAGGCACGGCAGCCATAGAACTTGGTGCCAGGGCCGGGGAACAGCTTCACGGCAAAACCGTCGGCATCGCCGCCATCGTCTGTGCCGCCGCCATACGAGAGGACGTCGGCATTCTCATAGGCATCGCAGTTGATGACCACGTTGCCGCGACAATAGCTGTAGTTGGGATTGAACTGCGGTGTGCCGCTGA
>CAMOTK010000161.1 GCA_946625715.1 uncultured Prevotella sp.
ATCACGTGCTCTGGCCAACTGAGCTAAAGAGGCTTTTCTAAGCAGCCGCTCTCTTTTCAGATTTACGACCTGTCGGAAAACGGCTGCAAAGTTAGGCATTATTTTTGAATTACCAAAACTTTTTGCAAGTTTTTTTAGTAATTTCTCAATTTTTCTTTGAATTTCTGCAATTGACCCTTCATGGCGTCAACGCAGAGGTCTATACTTTCTTCAAATGTGTCGCTCACTTTCTCCACGTGCAGCGTGTTGCCTGGGACGGCAACGGAGAGGCTTACCTCTTTGTTCTGGGCGGTGGCAGGCTTGACGACTTTCAATTGCACCTCTACTTTCTGAATATCTTCGTACGACTTTTCTAACTTGGCGACTTTCTTTTCGATGAACGCCTCTAACTTCTCGGTAGCGTCGAAGTGAATCGACTGAATCTTAATTTCCATAGTCTTCTCCTATTTTAAAAGTTAAACTATAAAGAGTTACGCCCTTGGATGGGCTTCTTTGTAAACTCGCTTCAGCTGCTCGAACGTGGTGTGGGTGTAGATTTCGGTGGTATTGAGGCTTTCGTGCCCCAAGAGTTTTTGCACACTTTCCAGACCTGCCCCATTATTGAGCATTGCCGTGGCGAAGGAGTGGCGAAGCACGTGTGGCGACCGCTTCTTGAGCGATGTGACCAGCGAGAGGTACTTCTTGACCAGTGTGTAGACCTGGCCCGACGTCATCCTTGCGCCTTTGTTGTTGAGGAAGAGGGCTTCCGAGTATTTCGGCTGCTCGTCGCGCAGGACTTGGTATTGCCTGAGCGCCTGTTCCAGTTCCTCGCCGAACGGCACGATGCGCTGCTTGTTTCTCTTTCCGGTGACTTTCAGCTGCCGCGCCCCGTAGTCTACGTCTATATCGTTGAGTCCACGCAGTTCGGCCTGTCGAAGGCCTGTTTCGTAGAACATTAATAATATAGTACGTGCGCGTACGTCTTCAAGCGTATCGTTCCACTCCAGATTGTCCAGAAGGCGGTCCATGTCTTTTTCGCGCACATACTGCGGAAGCGGTTTGGCTTTCTTCGGATTTTCGATGGCGTGGGCCGGGTCGCGCTCGACCAGCTTGCGGGAGAGGGCAAAACGAAAGAAGGAACGCAAAGCACTCAAATCTTTATTGATTGTCGCAGCAATGATTCCTCTGTCCATCAGGCTCTCCATCCAGTCACGGATGACGTCGGCGTCGACCGACGTCCAAGAGAGTTGACTGTCCTTATTCTTAAAGTACGATTCAAACTCGCGAAGAGCCGTCTCGTAGGTTTGCACGGTGAGCGGACTGACGTTCCGCTCGTAGCGCAAGTAGTCAAGAAATCGGTCAATCATCAGCGTTGCTTTTTATCGTCGTCTCGATTTTGGCAACGAATTTACGGAAATTTCTTCAAACTACCAAATTTTTCCGAGAGTTTTTTACTCTTCGGTTGCGCGGAGCTGCTGTACGTAGATGGCGTGCTCCATCTTCAGGCGCTTAAGAACTGAAGGCTTGTCGAACTGCTGGCGACGACGGAGTTCCTTCACGACGCCGGTCTTTTCAAACTTTCTCTTAAACTTCTTGAGGGCCTTTTCGATGTTCTCGCCTTCTTTTACTGGTACGATAATCATTTGTTTTTTTATTTAAATTTTTGATTAAACATGATGCTTTCTGACACAGGGCCATGAAAAGCGGCTGCAAAGTTACTGCTTTTTTAGGAAACAGGCAAGTTTTTTACGGAATTTTTGAATTTTTACGAGCGAAACGGCGGAGAAAGCCATGAAAAGCGGTGCTTTATTAGTAAATAGGTAAGAATTCTTTGTGTATAATTTGCTGAAAACATTTTTTTTGCGTACCTTTGCATATTGATATATTAATAACCACGTAACCAGAATGTCGAAAAAGACCATATTGTCAGTACTCATCATCATGTTCTTGGGCCTGTGCCAAGGGGTATCAGCACAAGAGACTTCCGACAGCGTGCTCATTAGCACGATAAAGAAGAACATGCAGGAGCACTACAAAAACGGCGACACAAAGGCCATCATCACGGCCACCAAGCTGATGAAGGCCCTGGAGCGACAGAGCGACAGTCTGATGGCCATCAACAAAGACTTGCAACTGAGCGAACGGCGCACGAAAGCCATCGCCAATGAGAATGCGGCCAACGTGCGCATGATTAAGCGCGTGGGCACAGCCGCACTGACCCTGGTGGCCTTCCTGTTTGTGGCCATCTACGCCAACAGCCGGCGCGTGCAGTTGCGCAAGCTGCGCGAGGCCTACGACAAGCTGGAAGAAACCACGGTGGCCAAAGAGCGCATTGAAAGCGAGCTGCGCATTGCCCGTGAAATCCAGATGGGCATGATGCCCCACTATTTCCCCGACAACAAGAACCTCGACATCTACGCCA
This sequence comes from uncultured Prevotella sp., assembly GCA_946625715.1. Lineage (GTDB taxonomy): Bacteria > Bacteroidota > Bacteroidia > Bacteroidales > Bacteroidaceae > Prevotella. The sequence goes on from CAMOTK010000161.1 coordinate 2,402, forward strand.
CCATCACGCCAGCCAAGGAAGTGAGCGGCGACCTCTACGACTTTGTCAGCGTGGAAGACAAGCTCTACTTCTGCGTGGGCGACGTGAGCGGCAAGGGCGTGCCCGCCGCACTCTTCATGTCGATGACGGCACGCCTGTTCCGCGCGCTCTGCAAATACAAGCTCTCGCCGAAAGAGATTGCCACATCGATGAACAACGAACTGACCCAAGACAACGAGAACGGCATGTTCGTCACCATGTTCATCGGACGGCTCAACCTCACAACCGGCGTCCTCGACTTCTGCAACGCCGGCCACAATCCACCCATACTCGACGGACAATTCATTGAAATGGAAGCCAACGCGCCGCTCGGCCTTTGGGAGAACGTCGTCTTCGAAGGACAGACGCTGGGCGACATCACCGGCAAGCAGCTGTTCGTCTACTCCGACGGACTGAACGAAGCCGAGAACAGCGAGCACGACCAGTACAGCGAAGAGCGCCTGAAGCGCATCGTTGGCAAACACCTCAACGACAGCAGCCGACAGCTCATCGACCTGCTCGAACACGACGTAGAGGCCCACGTGGCCGGTGCCACGCCCCACGACGACCTCACAATGCTCTGCATCAGAAAGAAATAACCATTATCAACATATCCATACTACAATATCAGAATGAAACGCATCAACTATCTCATACTCCTACTAGCCTTCGTAGCGGGCATGGTTTCATGCAGCAAAAAGGCCGAACAACAGGCCACAGTCAAGAAAGGCACTACCACCACCGTCAATGTAGAAGAATTTGAAAAACGAACGGCCGACTCCCTCCACATCTTTATACTCGACGTGCGCTCGCGACAAGAGTATGAAGAGGGCCACATCCCAGGCGCCATTCTCATCAACCTGCAGGACAGCGACTTCGGCAAGCAGTGTATGAAGAAAATACCTGCCGACAAGACCGTCGGCGTGTATTGCCGCTCGGGGTTCCGAAGCAAGACAGCTTCCAAAATACTCAACGAGGCCGGCTACAACGTCATACACCTGCGCGACGGCTACAACGCCTGGAAAGAGGCTGGCAAGCAGCTTGTGCCCTGAGACAGATGTCGTTTTGCTACATCGACTTGGCAAAGCCGCTGTTTTTAGATTAAATAACACTAAAATCGCTGTTTCATAACAACAAATCGCATTTTTTTTATTACCTTTGCAGCACTTAAATAAAGATTCTAAATCTAAATAACAACATATTATGGCATTTTTAACAAACGAGAAACTGACCATCGTCGGCGCCGCCGGTATGATTGGTTCAAACATGGCTCAGACCGCACTGATGATGGGTCTGACCGACAACATCTGTCTCTACGACGTGTTTTCACCCGAAGGCGTAGCCGAAGAAATGCGCCAGAGCGGCTTCGACGCTGCCAAGATTACGGCTACCACCGATCCTGAAGAGGCCTTCCGCAATGCTAAGTACATCATCTCCAGCGGTGGTGCTCCCCGTAAGGCCGGCATGACCCGCGAAGACCTGCTCGCAGGCAACTGCAAGATTGCCGAGGAGCTGGGCCAGAACATCAAGAAGTACTGCCCCGACGTGAAGCACGTGGTCATCATCTTCAACCCCGCCGACCTCACCGGTCTGGTCACACTGCTCTACTCGGGCCTGAAGCCCGGTCAAGTGACCACACTCGCCGGCCTCGACACCACCCGTCTGCAGTCGGCTCTGGCCAAGAAGTTCGGTGTGATGCAGAACGAAATCACCGGTTGCGCTACCTATGGTGGCCACGGCGAGCAGATGGCCGTCTTCGGCAGCCACGTAGTGATTGCCGGCCGCAAGCTGACCGACATCATTGGCACAGCCGAGTTCCCCGAAGAGGAGTGGGAGCAGATGAAGACCGACGTGACCAAGGGCGGTGCCAAGATTATCGAGCTCCGCGGACGCAGCTCGTTCCAGAGCCCTGCCTACCTCTCGGTTGAGATGATTCGCGCTGCTATGGGTGGCGAACCTTTCCGCTTCCCCGTAGGCACCTACGTGAAGACCGACAAGTACGACCACATCATGATGGCCATGAAGACCACGATGGACAAGGACGGTGCCCACTTCGAAGTGCCCCAGGGTACGGCTGAGGAGAACGCCAAGCTCGACCAGAGCTACGAGCACCTGTGCAAGATGCGCGACG
>CAMOTK010000162.1 GCA_946625715.1 uncultured Prevotella sp.
TCGAGCATGGGAATCACGATGCGGCCGCGGTGGAGCGTGAGCAGACTGCGAGTCTGCATCTGGTTGAGCGCTTTTGAGATGTCGAGCCGGCTGGCGTTGAGCTCGTCGGCCAGTCGGGTCATGAGGATGTGCACCTCTTTCTGCCCGGCGGGATAGAGGCAGTGGTCGGTGAAGAATCGCGTGATGCGCTCTTCGAGAGTCTGCGGCACGCGGCGCCAAGGGTGGCGTGCCAGTCGCTGACTCTGTGTGGCCAACAGTCCGAGCAGATTGAGTCGGAAGACGAGAAAGTCGTCGAGCATGCGCAGCACCTCGTCTTTGCTAATGTTTATCAGGTGACACTCCGTGTCGGCCTGCATGGTGCGGGTGTAGCGCTGGGTGAGTCCGAAGAGCGCTTCGGGCTGTATGAGGAAGGGCGCATTGAATATTTCTACGAACGTGTAGGCGTGGTCGGCGGCCTGCGTGGTGGCTTTCAGTGTGCCGCGCACGAGGAACGTGAGCTGCTGGCAAGCCTGGTCTTCCTTGACCACCGCCTTGCCGTGAGCCACTTTCTGGAAGCCGAAGCGCGTGTTGCCGGCCATGAGAAGCAGGTCGGCGCGGCTCATTCCCTGGAAAAGCGGGAACTGCAACAGCTGGTCGTAGAGTTGTAGCTCGGGCATGGTTGTCGGGTGCTATTCAACAATCTTTTTCTGTAGGGCAGGCGAGAACCAGACGGCCATCTGTCCTCGGTCGTCGGTGTAGATGAAGTAGACCATCAGTTCGCTGTGGTTTTGCAGTACGGCCTTGGCACGCTCCATGCCCATCACCATGAACGAGGTGGCGTAGGCGTCGGCCGTGGCGCAGTCGGGTGCCAGCACGGTGGCCGAGAGAATGCTGTGCTGCACGGGGTAGCCCGTCTTGGGGTCGATGGTGTGAGCATACTTGCGTCCGCCCTTGAAGTAGAAGTTGCGGTAGTTGCCGCTGGTGGCCATGGCGCGGTCGGTGACGTTGAGCACCGTCTGCAGCTCGTTGCCCACGGCCAGCGAGTCGTCGGTGGGTTTGGTGACGCCAATCTTCCACGGCACGCGGTTGGGACTGATGCCGCGCGTGACCACCTCGCCGCCAATCTCTACCATGAAGTTCTCGATGCCTTTCTTGCGCAGCAGCCGTGCCACGACGTCGCTGCCGTAGCCTTTGGCAATGGCCGAGAAGTCGAGCATCATGCCCTTACGGTCGCGCTCGATGGTGGCCGGCTGGCCTTTCTGCTCCACGAGGCGCACGTGTTGCATGCCAATGAGCCGCCGCAGACTGTCTACCTGCTGCGCCGTGGGCAGCTGTTCGTGCTTGAAGCCGAAGCCCCAGGCGTTGACCAGCGGTGCCACGGTGATGTCGAAGGCGCCATCGGTCTGCTTGAAGACGTCGGCAGCCTTGCGCCACACCTCAAGAAACATGTCGCTCAGCACGGGCTTTTCGCCACGGTTCAGGCGCGAGACGGTCGAGGTGTCGTTGAACATAGAGAACTCGGCGTCGACCTGCTTCAGTGCTGCCTCAATCTCCTGCTGGTAGTCGGTCGACGACTGGTAGGTGACGTTGTAGACGGTGCCGAAGATGAAGCCCGTGTTCTTCTGATAGGGAGTAGACCGCTGCTGCCCGACAATGAGGATGGTGCCCACGATGAGCAGCGTGAGGAAAGGCAGTTGCCAGATGAGTTGTTTCTTGCGTTTATCGTCCATTTTAGTTTCAGATATCAATCGTCACATTGAAGGTGGCACCCAGGCGAGAGTCGCCATAGATGCCGAAGCCCGGCACGTACCAGGTGCGCTCGGTGACGCCGTTGTTGCCAAAGAGGCGTCGCTTGTAGCGGGCGCTCCAGCCCAGATGCAGCGGTCCGAACACCTTGGCGTCGAGCCCGAACACCACTTCCAGCCAGTGCATGTTGCAGGCCTGTCCCTGCACGCCGTAGCCCGTGGGCCACTTCCATACAGGGTCGGCAAAGGTCTTTCGTTCCAAGTCAATCTTATAGTAGGTGCAGGCATAGCGGAAGCCCACAAACAGGCGGTTGCCGGTGTGCTTGCGCTTCAGGATGTTGAAGTCAAGGCCCAGTCGGAAGTAGGGTGCCTTGGTGCGGTAGCTGATGCCCGTCACCTGGTCGCCGTGGTGGTCGGCCTTGCCGTAGCCCGCCTCGAAGATGGGGAAATAGCGGTCGCGCAGGTTCACGCGCAGTGCCCCTTCGTACTGTCCGTAATCGCTGATGAGCATCTGTGTGGCCCCCACGAGGTCGAACGACACAGCCACGCCACGGAAGAAGGGCACCGAGTCCTGCTGGATTCGGAGAAGCCCTTGAGCCTGAGCGCTGAGCGTGCTCAGCAGGAGCAGCAGGCTAAAGGTCAGTGACCGTCTTGAAACGGATGTGGAAGTGCTGGCCAGTGATGCCATAGTCTACGCGTTGTTGGTTGATGATGATGGTGTCTATGTAGTGGTGCGTGCTGCGCACGGCTGTGAGGTCGTGGAAGAAGATGGCCGAACAGTCGACCGACTCGAAATGTGGATAGTCCTGCTTTTTCACCCAGACGGTGTCTTTCCGTTGCCAGGCGTTTTCGCCCGAGCCGTCGATAAAGCGGAAGAAGAGCGTGTCCTCGGGATGGTTGTAGCTGATGGGCAGCTTGAACGACTCCAGATTGATGCCCCTATTATATATTAATGTGTCTTTGCCGCCATATTGACGGATGTTCACATACATCGTGTCGACAAGCGTGGTGGCCGTCTCGGTGTCGTCGTAGACGCCAAAGTTCATGTAGACGGCCGTCTGTACGGGGCAGTCTATCGTGGAACAGGCAACCAAAACGGTGGCCAGGAGTGCCGTCACTATAGTTTTCCGCATCTCAGTTGTTCTGCTATCTGGTAGTCGTTGCGGCCCTGCGACGAACGGCTGACGAGGTCGCCAAGGAAGCCGATGAGGAAGAACTGCGTGCCGATGATCATCATGGTCAGGGCAATGTAGAAGTAGGGTGAGTCGGTGACCAGACGGGCCGGGATGTCGCTGGCCAGACAGTAGAGCTTGTTGGCACCAATGATGAAGGCTGCCACAAAACCGATGAAGAACATGATGGAGCCGAGGAAACCGAACACGTGCATGGGCTTCTTGCCGAAGGTGGAGAGGAACCAGAGCGTGAGCAGGTCGAGATAGCCGTTGACAAAGCGGTTCCACCCCATGAACTTCGACTCGCCATACTTGCGTGCCTGGTGATGCACCACCTTCTCGCCAATGCGAGAGAAGCCGGCATTCTTGGCCAGATAGGGTATGTAGCGGTGCATCTCGCCGTAGACCTCGATGTTCTTCACCACCTCGCTGCGATAAGCCTTCAGGCCGCAGTTGAAGTCGTGCAGGTTCTTGATGCCGCTGATTTTGCGTGCCGTGGCGTTGAAGAGCTTCGTGGGCAGCGTCTTCGACAGCGGGTCGTAGCGTTTCTGCTTGTAGCCCGACACCAGGTCGTAGCCCTCTTCGGTAATCATGCGGTAGAGGCCGGGAATCTCGTCGGGCGAGTCCTGCAGGTCGGCGTCCATCGTGATGACCACGTCGCCCTCGGCCTCGGCAAAGCCGCAGTAGAGCGCGGGGCTCTTGCCGTAGTTGCGGCGGAAGCGTATGCCCTTCACCTCGGGGTGCTGGGCGCTCAGGTCGCTGATGACCTTCCAGGAGTTGTCGGTCGACCCGTCGTTGACGAAGATGACCTCGTAGCTATAGTTGTTTTCCTTCATTACTCGCGCTATCCAGCTGTAGAGCTCGGGCAGCGACTCGTCCTCGTTATAGAGAGGTATGATAACTGATATGTTCATTTTGTTGAAGATTTACGATACAATAGTGCGGCAATGGGCAGTCCCAGCACGATGCCGATGCTGATGTTGGTGGAAAGCATGTTGAGCGCCACGTCGATGGGGCGCATCTGTCCCATCATGTTGAGACTCTCGTTGAGCGCATCGCCCATGCCCGTCTGCCTGATGGCCTCTGCCGCCTCGGGCGTCTCAATCATCTGTCGCAGGCTGCCCAGCAGGAAGCCCTGGTCGAGATAGGCAAAGTAGGCATACTGCGCAATGGCAAACAAGATGCCGGCATAGAAAAAGATGAGGATGCTATAGGCGTAGGCCCTGAGAAAAGAGATGACGCCCTGAAGTGCTTCGTCGCGGAACTTGCGCAGGCGGCCGGCCACGAAGAAAGGCGTCAGCACAATGAGCAGCAAGCCCACCATGCTCAGCCAGGGATTGGTCAGACCGGCCACGTAGCAACCGAAGCTGCAGAGCCACAACACGCTCAGTAAGGCCCCGTCGATGCGGGCAAACGCTTTCAGTTGAATGTATTCTGGTGCTGTCATAAGTTACTAATTACGCTGCAAAATTACGCATTTTCTGCCATATAACGCGGCCTTGTAACGAAAAAATAGTTAAAACACGATAAATTCTTCATTCTTCATGCTTCATTTTTAATTATTATCATTAACTTTGCACCCGCTTTTCGAAGCACATGGGCAAGTCCTGTACGGCCAGCTCCCTTTGAATCCCCCAGGGTGGGAACGC
>CAMOTK010000163.1 GCA_946625715.1 uncultured Prevotella sp.
TCAATTCTCCATTCTCAATGAACTTCGATTCGTTGATGAAGTTGGCCATGGCCGTGAGCGTCTGTGCCGTGGCAAAAGGCCACACCGCACCGTCCCACTCGCACTTGCCCACACCGTGGGTGCGGAACTCGGGGTGGCGACGCTCGGCGGTGGTCAGTCCGTAGGGTGCCGAGAAGCCGCGCTCGTCGGCACACTGCAGCCACGCCACGGCATACTTGGCCTCGTCCTTGGCCATGTGGGTGTACCAGGGCAGGTAGCCGATGGCCTCGCGCACGTTGGCCGACGAGTCTACACGGTGGGTCTCGAAGAAGGCGTGCTTCTCGTTCCACAGCCACTGGTGGGCCAGCGTGCGGATGCTGTCGGCCTGCTGCTTATACAGGGCTGCCTTCGCATGGTCGCCCGCCAAGGCAGCCGTCTGACTGATGGCCAGGGCGTTGCCGTACATATAGCTGTTGATGCTGGGGCGCAGATACTGCTTGCGGCGGCCGCCGCTGATGGTCTCTTCCATGGCATCCTTCACGTCGCTCTGCCAGAACAGGCCCATCTCGCGGCGATGGGTGTTGCGCCAGTAGTTATACTCGGCTTCCATGTCGGGCAGATATGCTATGAGCCAGTCCTTGCGGCCGTCGGCCAGATAGCGCTCCCAGAGCGACTGCTCTATCCACGACGAGTAGGCCGACAGCTTGGCCATGGGCTTGCCGTCGTTGCCGCGGAACCAGGTGTTCATGATTTGGTCGAGATACTCCGGATTGCGAATCCAGCGGCTCTCGTGGATGTGGTGGCCCAGTCCCGAGGAGATGAGCTTGTATTTGTCGGCATAGTTGCGCTTCACCAAGAACTCGGTCATGGCGTAGCCCACGGGCGTGTCTTCAATATGCTTGCGCAGCGTCCACCAGCGGTAATAGTAGAGCTGTTCGAACTGCTGCTGCGAGCACTCGAAGAGGGGCACGTTCTGCTCCATCCACTCCCATGCCTTGGCGTTGGGAATGGCCTGCACGATGTTCTCGTCTTCCATCTGGTTGAAGTAGTCCACGTAGTGCTTGTAGTCCTTGGCCTTGAGGAAGGCGGCGGTGCCGTCGGCGTCGGCCGACGATGTGGTGACGTTGCTGATGGCGAAGGCCGCATTGTCGCACAGCTCGCCGGCGTTCTCCAGCGTGCCAAACCAGTCGGCATCGGTGTCAACGGTGGGGAAGTGGCGCTCCACACCGGTGCGGAACATCACGCGCTCGATGCGCTCTACCGGTGCGTAGAAAATGCGCTGGCCGGCCTTCTTGCCGTCGATGAAGACTTCTATCATGCGGTTGGGGATGCTCAGGTGGCACTCGAAGTGGTAGGTGCGGCCGGGCTCGTACTTCAGCACGTTGCCGTAGCGGGCACCGCCCTTACAGCGCACCACGCCGTCCTCGGTGAACTCCAGTCGCGAGCAGCCGGTGCCGTGCTGGTCGAGAAACTCTATCTGCAGCAGGCCGCGGTCGTTTTGCGAGGCTTTCACGTCGAAGGCCACCGTCAGGTCTTTCGAAGCCGGTATCTTGCGCTCCACGCGGGCATAGTCGAACGGGTCGCGGTCGGCCAGACAGAGCCACTGGCCTTCGAGCGTCACGGGGGCGCACTTCGGACTGTAGATGTTCCACGTCTTCAGGTCGGCCAACTTGCCGACGTTGAACTCCGTGCCGTCGGCATGGCTGAACGCCTTGGTCTGCACCGGCACGGGGATGTGGCTCACCCACATGTCTTCCTTGTTCATGGAGTAGGTAATCCACAGGTCGCCGTCGGGCGGTGTGCCGTTGCCTTCCAGGATGCCGCGCGTGTACTGCGGTCCGCGGCTCTTGTAGTTGCCGCCGTAGCGCAGGGCCGGCACCTCGCCGTTCACGAGGTTGAGCGTGGTGTACTCCAAACCGTCTTTCGACAGTGAGATGGCCAGCGGCCAACGGAACTCCGACGGGTTGTAGACCGTGGCGTAGGTGCCGTCGCTGAGGCGCTGGCCCCAGATTTTGGCGTTGCTGTTCACGAAGCCCTTGGCGCGGTTGACGGGCTGGTGCCACGTGTTGCCGCCGTCGGCCGACGTGCTGGTCAGTGCGTGCTTCCACAGGGCCACCAGCCGTCCGTCGGGCAGCGTGTAGTCGCAGTAGGCTTTATACTCTTTGTTCAGGGGGATAATCGGGTCGTTGCGGTCGCTCTCTTCCACCCACTGCATGCGGAAGCGTGGGTTGGCCAGCAGTTCGTCGACAGCCTGGCGAACGGCCTTCGAGGCCTTGCGGTAGTTGGGGAAGTCGGTGTTCTTCTCGTTGAAGCCGTGGTTGTAATAAATGAAGTAGATGGGCCCCAGCGAACCGTCTTTCTTCACTTCGCGCACCACGCGCCCAATGCCGTTGCCGTCGTTGTTGTGGTCCTTGCGGTTCAGGCAGACGCCGTAGTAGCCCATGGCCAGCAGCGTGCCGCTCTTCGACACATACCAGCCCACACGCTGGTGCATCACGGCCTTCAGGTTGTGGGCCTCGCCCTCAACGCCTTCCTTCTTGAAGCCCTCGGGCACGTCGTACTCCGGAAACAGCATCACGGGGTCGTCCCACGTGTAGCCGTCGGCCGAGGTCTGCATCAGCGTGTGCGACGGCGGCACCTGCTCGTCGATGGGGTCGCAGAGGTAGTGATCGTAGCCCGTGCCCTGCCAGTAGGCCATCATGGGCTGGTGGTTGTAGGTCCAGCCAAAACCGTTCGAGGCATCGGGATGCTCGCGGTTGGCGCGCATAATCTGGATGTTGTGCACTCCCACAACGGGCGACAGGCCGCCGTCGTGGCGATTGGGGTTGGAGAGCGTAGAGCCCGTGTAGTGTACAAGGTCTTGAGCCGTGGCACCCAAGCTGAAGGCCAATGCGGCAAGGAGTACGAAACGTTTCATTGTTCGGAAAGATTTGTTCTATATAAACAAGACGATAGGTTGCCTTTTTTGTCACCATTTTTCCCTTTTAGAGCATAAATGTTGCATAATACCGTTTTTTTTAATATCTTTGCAGGCGAAAGACGTAATAATCATGGATAATAATATATTAGAAACCAATTTCGGAAAAGCTAAAACGTGGGTGAACAGTGGTTTCATCGATGAAGATATCCTGGTGCTCGACCGCCTGAACGAGGTGCCGATGCCGACGGAGCCCAGGCGCATGAATTTCATTCTGATTGCCTTGTGCACCAAGGGCAGTATCCGGTACAACATGGATACGAAGGAGCAGCATGTGAAGCCCGGCGACGTGATTGTCGTCTCTGAGCATCACGTCATCGATGGCTATCAGGCATCGCCCGATTTGGAAGGCATGTGCATGATTCTGAGCACGGGCTTCTTCCAGGATATTATCCAGAACGTCAGCGACGTTTCCACACTGTTTCTGTTCTCCCACATGCACCCCGTGATGCACCTCTCCAGCGATGAGGTGCAGACGTTCAGCGACTATTTCGACGTCATTCGCCGCAAGGTGAAAGACACGACCAACCAGTTCCGCCGCAACCTTGTGCGCACCCTGCTGCTGGCCTTGTTCTACGACCTGAGCAATGTCATCAGCCGCGACCGCGAAGTGTCCGACAAGCGACTGACGCGTGCCGACGAAATCTTCACGAAGTTCCTGAAGATGGTGGAGAGCAACTACAAGCGGGAAAGGCGCGTGGGATGGTATGCCGAACAGCTGAGTATCACGCCGAAGTATCTGTCGGAGACGGTGAAGAACGTGAGCAAGCGCACGCCCAACGAATGGATAGACCAGTATGTGGTGCTCGAACTGCGCATCATGCTGAAGACTTCTACGCTGAGCATCAAGGAGATTGCCAAGGAAATGAGCTTCCCCAACCAGTCGTTCTTGGGCAAATACTTCAAGGAGCACGTGGGCATGAGCCCCAATGCCTACCGAAAGTCGGCCTTCTAAAAAAAGAAAGAAAGGTTTACAGGAGGTTTTGTCGCTTCAGCTCCTCGGCCACGTCGCACAACTCGTCGTACCAATCCTGACCGAAGCGGCGCACCAGCGGTCCTTCAAGAAACTTGTAGACGGGGATGCCCAACTCGCGCCCCTTGGCCACTGCCGCGCGACACACGTCCCACTGGTGATAGTTCAGCGCCGTGGTGCCGTCGGAAAATACTTTTACGCGTATCGGATAGAGCGCACAACTGATAGGCTTGCAGAACGAGGTCTTCCCTTGTCTGTAAGCCTTTTCTAATGCACATAGGCAACAGTCCTTGACGTCGCCTAAGTCGTCGTAATAGGTAAACACACAGTCTTTTCCCCCAACGATGCTCGTCACGAGGTCGCCTTCCTGGTCGGTGTAGGCCACGCCCTGCTTGTCGATTTCGGCCTGTGCCGACGCCGACAAGTCGTTCCACACGGTGTCTACACACGCTTCAATGGCCATCACCTCGTCGAGCGTCACGGGTGCACCGGCATCGCCTTCCACGCAGCACTGTCCCTTGCAGGCCGCAAGGTCGCAGCAGAACTGTTCGGTCAGGATGTCTGACGAAATGAGGATGTCGCCTATTTGGAGAATGGGGGG
>CAMOTK010000164.1 GCA_946625715.1 uncultured Prevotella sp.
CAGATGAGCGAAGAGGCCAACCAGATTGTGGAGCGCCTGGAAAGTCAGGCCCACCAACCGGCCATCGTGCTCTACAACGAAGGCTGGAAGAAAGGTGTGGTGGGCATTGTAGCCTCACGCGTCACGGAAATGTACTATCGGCCCACGGTTGTCCTGTCGTGTCAGGACGGCATGGCCAGCGGTTCGGCCCGTTCGGTGGCAGGCTACGACATCTACGACGCCATCAAGTCGTGTCGCGACCTGCTTGAAAACTTCGGCGGCCACACCTACGCCGTAGGTCTGTCGCTGAAAGTGGAGAACATACCCGAGTTCCGCCGCCGCTTCCAGGACTACGTGAGCACTCACATTCTGCCCGAACAGACCGAGGCCACGATGGAGATTGAGGCCGAAGTAGACTTCAAGGACATCACCAAGAAGCTGCACAACGACCTGAAGAAGTTTGCACCCTACGGTCCGGAGAATCCCAAACCGCTGTTCTGCACACGCAATGTCTACGACTACGGCACCTCGAAGGTGGTGGGCCGCCAGCAGGAACACATCAAGTTGGAGCTGGTCGACTCGAAATCGTCGAATGTCATGAACGGCATAGCCTTCGGCCAGAGCGCCGCCGCGCGCTACATCAAGTCGAAGCGCTCGTTCGACATTATCTATACCATCGAGGAAAATGCCTACAAGCGCGGCGAAGTGCAGTTGCAGATTGAAGACATCAAGCCAAGCGAGGAAGGTGAGAAGTGAGCATTATCAATTACTTCTCAAGAAGTACTGGGGCTACGATGATTTCCGCGGCATACAGCGCGAAATCATTGAGTCGATAATGGCCGGGCGCGACACGCTCGGCCTCATGCCTACCGGTGGCGGCAAGAGCATCACCTTCCAAGTGCCGGCTTTGGCACAGGAAGGTGTGTGTATTGTCATCACGCCGCTCATCGCCCTGATGAAAGACCAGGTGCAGAACCTGCGGAAAAGAGGCATCAAGGCAGCCGCCATCCACTCAGGACTCTCGCACGACGAACTGCTCATCACGCTCGACAATGCCGTCTTCGGCGCCGTGAAGCTGCTCTACGTCTCGCCCGAGCGCTTAACCTCCGACATCTTTCTCACCAAACTGCAACACATGCGCGTGAGCTTCATCTGCGTCGACGAGGCCCACTGCATCAGCCAGTGGGGTTACGACTTCCGCCCAAGCTACTTGCAGATTGCCGAGATACGCCGATTGCTGCCCGACGCGCCCGTGCTGGCACTCACGGCAACAGCCACGCCGGCGGTGGTGAGCGACATTCAGCAGCGACTGGCCTTCAAGCAAGAGAACGTGTTCCGCATGAGTTTCGAGCGCAAAAACCTGGCCTACGTGGTGCGCCATGCCGAAGACAAGTTCGACGAACTGCTGCACATCCTCAACAACCTGAAGGGTTCGGCCATCGTCTACGCCCGCAGTCGCGAGCGCACCAAGGAGTTTGCCGAACTGCTGTGCAAGGCCGGACTGCAGGCCACCTACTTCCACGCAGGGCTGGACAATGCCGTGAAGGACCAGCGGCAGCGCGACTGGCAGGCCGACAAGGTGCGCATCATGGTGGCCACCAACGCTTTTGGCATGGGCATCGACAAGCCCGACGTGCGCATAGTGGCCCACATCGACTGTCCCAGCAGCATCGAAGCCTACTTCCAAGAGGCTGGTCGCGCCGGCCGCGACGGGCAGAAAGCCTATGCCGTGCTGCTCTACAACCCGAGCGACCAACACAAACTGGAGAAGCGCATCAACGACACCTTCCCCCCACTCGACTACGTCAGACAGGTGTACGAGCACTTAGCCTACTTCTATCAGGTGGGGGTGGGCTCAGGCTACAATGCCATCTTCGAGTTCAACATCGAGTTGTTCTGCAAGACCTACCACCACTTCCCCATTCAAGTGGTGTCGGCACTGAAGATACTCAATCGTGCCGGCTACATAGACTTTACCGAAGAGGAAGACAACCAGGCGCGCGTGAAATTTATCCTTGAGCGCGACGACCTGTACCGGCTGAAAGAGAACTCGCCCAACGAGGAACGACTGATTACCGCACTGCTGCGCAACTACAGCGGACTGTTCAACGACTACCGCTACATCGACGAGGCCTACTTGGCACAGCTCATCGGCGTAAGCCGCCCACAGGTCTACATGCTGCTGAAGGGCCTTTCGCAGAAGCGCATCATCAACTTCATACCCCAGAAGCGCACACCCTACGTGCGCTACATGCAGCGGCGCGAAGAGCAAGAGCATCTGCACTTCCCCAAAGAGGTGTACGACGATTTGCGCACGCGCTTTTCCGAGCGCATCAAGGCTATGATTGACTACGCCACCAGCGAAGGCATCTGCCGCAGCCGGCTGCTTTTAGACTATTTCGGCGAGACGCGCACCAAGGATTGCGGCCAGTGCGACGTCTGCGTTTCGCTAAAGAACAATCAGAAACAAGTAGACCTTGCCGCGGAAGCCATTCTGCAACTGCTGTCCGACGGCAAGGAGCGCCCCATCACAGCCCTTCGCAGCATCAACATGCCCTACGAATACATCGACGAGGCACTCAATGAGCTGCAAATGGAAGAACGCATAGCGGTAGTAGACGGCTACATCAGCCTCAACTAACGCTTGTCTTCAAACTCGTAGTCCCTATACTTTTCGCGTGGAAACTTGAAGACGGCATCGCTGATACCACCCGATTTGAAATTGGAAATCTTCACCGTGGTCCAGAAAAACGCCACTTTTATGCGCAGCTTCACGGGGTCGAGCGTATTGGGGTTCAGGTAGGCTTTCACTTCCTTGATGGTTCCCTTGGCCGACTTGCGCTGCTTCAGTTTTATCATGGTGAGCCCATCTTCGCTCTCCATGCTGTAGTCGAAGTCGCTGAGCTCGAACTTGAACTTTCCGCTGTGCTTGTCTTTCTTGTCGGAATTGGCGTTGTGAATCTCTACCACCTTCTTTTTCCGATAGCACATGTAGGCCGTGACGCCATCGTTGTAGGAGTCGACCTTGCTATCGGTGAAATGGCTCTTCTTGCCCTTGAAGACAATGTTGCCCGCGGTTTTGTAGAGGCCGATAATGTTCACGTTGTAGGTGAGCGAAGACCCCTGCTCGCCAAACACCTTGTCGTAAGCCTCATCGAAAATGGCCCTGGCGCGCTGGGCATTCTGGGCCTTAGCCGAGAGCTTGGCCGCTTTCTTGGCCTGTCGTTTGGTCTGCTGAGCTTCAGCAACTGCCGTCAATAAGAATAATCCTATGAGTAGAAAAACAATCTTCTTTGTCATGCACTTCGTTTTTTGCGGGTGCAAAGATACGAATAAACGCGCGAAAAGCAAAATTTTCATGCAAAAACGTAACAACTTCGCACTCTGAAGAGCGCAAAGTTGCTACGTTATAAGCAAAAAAGCATCAACCCAGCCGCTTCAGCTGCACGGTGAAGTGGCGCATGAGCGGTGCTTCCCACTCGATGGCTACGCCGCGGGTGATTTCGTTGCGGCGGTCGTAGACGTTCTTCAGGGCGGCGGCAATCACGTTCATGTGGTTGTCGGTGTAGACGCGGCGTGCAATGCAGAGGCGCAAGAGGTCGAGACCGCCGAAACGGTTCTCGCGCGTCACGGGGTCGCGGTCGGCCAGGATGTAGCCAATCTCGCAGCCGCGGATGCCAGCCTCAAGATAGAGCTCGCAAGTGAGCGTCTGTGCAGGGAACTCTTCCTTCGGCACGTTGCAGAGCACCTTGTCGGCATCGATGAACAGGGCATGGCCGCCTACAGGACGCTGGTAGGGAATGCCGTACTCGTCGAGTTTCTTGGCCAGATATTCCACTTGATGGATGCGCGTCTCCAACATGTCGAACTCAGTGTTCTCGTCGAGGCCCACGGCAAGGGCATTCAGGTCGCGACCGTTCAGTCCGCCGTAGGTGAGGAAGCCCTCGTAGGGGATGCAGAACAGCTTGGCACCCTCGTACCAGTCTTGTTTGTTGGTAGCAATGAAGCCGCCCATATTGACCAGACCGTCTTTCTTGGCCGACATGGTCATGGCGTCGACATACGAATACATCTCGCGGGCAATCTCCTTAATAGTCTTGTCGCGATAGCCTTCCTCGCGCATCTTGATGAAGTAGCTGTTTTCGGCAAAGCGGGCCGAGTCCATCACCACGGGCACGCCATACTTGTGGCAGAGCTCGCAGGTCTGGCGAATATTCTTCATCGACACGGGCTGTCCGCCAACGGTGTTGTTGGTCACGGTGAGCACCATAAACGGCACATTGCCAGGGTTTTCCTTCAGCACACGCTCAAGTTTCTCGAGCGAGACATTGCCTTTGAAGGGAATTTCCAGCTGCGTGTCCTTGGCCTCGTCGATAGTGACGTCGATGGCTTTGGCCTTGCGGGCTTCAATGTGGCCTTTGGTGGTGTCGAAGTGGGCGTTGCCCGGCACGACGTTGCCTTCCTTGACCAGATAGGAGAACAAGACGTTCTCGGCGGCGCGTCCCTGGTGGGTGGGGA
>CAMOTK010000165.1 GCA_946625715.1 uncultured Prevotella sp.
CTGAAGGTGGGCCAGGTGTTCGAGGCCGCCATCCCCATTGCCATCATCGCCGTGGGCGTGTCGACAGCCACCAAGCGCTCGAAGGCCTTGGGCGAGAACGTCATCATCCAGTCCATCGGTGCCTGTTCGGGAGCCATTGTGGCCGGCGCTATCTTCACGCTGCCCGCCATCTACATTCTGCAGGCCAAGTATCCCGAAATGTCGGCTTCGTTTCTGAAGATTTTCATTGCCTCGCTCTTAGGCGGCATCATCGGCATTCTCTTCCTCATCCCCTTCCGCAAGTACTTCGTGAGCGACATGCACGGCAAGTATCCCTTCCCCGAGGCCACGGCCACCACGCAGGTGCTGGTGAGCGGCGCCAAGGGCGGCAGTCAGGCCAAGCCCCTGCTCATGGCCGGACTGGTGGGCGGTCTGTACGACTTCATCGTGGCCACGTTTGGCTGGTGGAACGAGAACTTCACCTCGCGTGTTGTTGGCTGGGGCGAGCAGCTGGCCGACCAGGCCAAGCTGGTGTTTAAAATCAACACCGGCGCCGCCGTGTTCGGCCTGGGCTACATCATCGGTTTCAAGTATGCGCTCATCATCTGTCTCGGTTCGCTGGCCGTCTGGTGGCTGGTGGTGCCGGGCATGGCCTTGCTCTTCGGCGACCAGGTGCTGAACCTGTGGGACCCCAGCATCACCACGGCCGTAGGCCAGATGTCGCCCGAACAGATTTTCACTTCTTACGGCAAGTCGATAGGCATTGGCGGCATCGCCATGGCCGGCATCATCGGCATCATCAAGTCGTGGCCCATCATCAAAGGCGCCGTCTCGCTGGCCGCCAAGGAGATGAAAGGCGGCGAAGGGGCTGTGGCAGAACAGCAGCGCACGCAGAAAGACCTCTCGTTCAAGTTCATCATGATAGCCTCGGCCGTAACCCTCATCGTGACCTTCCTCTTCTTCTGGTTCGGCGTCATGGACGGCAACATGTTCCATGCGCTCGTAGCCATCGTGCTCGTGGCCGTCATCGCCTTCCTCTTCACCACCGTGGCCGCCAACGCCATTGCCATCGTTGGCTCGAATCCCGTGAGCGGCATGACGCTCATGACGCTCATCCTGGCCTCTGTGGTCATGGTGGGTGTAGGTCTGAGCGGCACCAGCGGCATGCTGGCAGCGCTGATTATGGGCGGTGTGGTGTGCACGGCACTGTCGATGGCCGGCTGCTTCATCACCGACCTGAAGATTGGCTACTGGATAGGCACCACGCCGAAGAAGCAAGAGACGTGGAAGTTTCTGGGCACGCTGGTGTCGGCTGCCACCGTGGGCGGCGTGATGATGCTGCTCAACGAGACCTACGGTTTCTCGTCGGGCGAACTGGCAGCCCCGCAGGCCAACGCCATGGCCGCCGTCATCGACCCGCTGATGAACGGTGTGGGCGCCCCGTGGCTGCTCTATGCCATCGGCGCAGCCATCGCCATCATCCTCACGCTCTGCAAGGTGCCTGCCCTACCCTTCGCCTTAGGCATGTTCATTCCCTTGCAACTCAATCTGCCGCTGCTTGTGGGCGGTGCCATCAACTGGTACGTCACCACGCGCTCGAAGGACCAGAAGGTCAATACCGAACGCGGCGAGAAAGGTACGCTCCTGGCCTCGGGCTTCATTGCCGGCGGTGCGCTCATGGGCGTGGTCAGCGCGCTGCTGCGCTTCGGCGGTTTCAATCCCGCCAGTGCCGAGTGGCTGCAGAACCCGCTCTCTGAGGTGTGCGCACTCGTGGCCTACGTGCTGCTCATCGCCTATTTCGTCTGCGCTACCAAGACCGCAAAGAAATAAAAAAAGTCCTATGCGAAAACTATTGCTAACACTCTTTGTCGGCAGCATGCTACAGATGCATGCTGCCGACTATTTGGTTTCAGACTTCGGTGCCAAAAGCGATACCACCGTGCTCAGCACGCAGGCCGTACAACAAGCCATCGACGCCTGCTCGGCAGCAGGTGGCGGGCGCGTGGTGGTGCCCACTGGCCAGTATAAGATTGGCACCATCGTGCTGAAGAGCAACGTCGACCTGCATCTGGAGCACGGCGCCACACTCTTCGGGTCTACCGACCTGAACGACTATCTGCCCGTCAGGTCGAGCTATGTGTCGCTGCGCACGCAGACCACCACCATCCAGCTCATTTATGCCGACTCGGTGGAGAACGTCTCCATCAGCGGCACGGGCACCATCGACGGCCGCGGCCGCTCGTTCAAGAAACTGTCGTGGAACGACGAGGGCATCACCCGCCCACATCTGTTGCGCTTCATCCAGAGCCGCGACATCACGGTGCGCGACGTGACGCTCAAGAACTCGGGCTGCTGGATGCAGCACTATCTGGCCTGCGACCGCCTACTCATCGACGGCATCAAGGTCACGAACCGCAACAACTACAACAACGACGCCCTCGACCTCGACGGCTGTCATGAGGTCGTCGTGCGCGGCATGCTGGCCGACAGCGACGACGACGGCATCACGCTGAAGAGCACGTCGCCCCGCTTGTGCGAGAACATCCGCATCAGCGACTGCGTGGTGTCGAGCCATTGCAACGCCGTGAAGCTTGGCACGGAGACCAACGGCGGCTTCCGCAACATCAGCATCAGCGGCATTGTGGTGAAGCCCAGCTACGACCAACGCGAAAAATTCTTCGGCCAGTGGATTGGCTCGTCGGCCCTCTCATTAGAGATTGTCGACGGCGGCGTGATGGAGAACGTGAGCGTGTCGGACATGACCGTCGAAGGCACCGAGTCGCCCATCTTCGTGCGCCTGGGCCACCGCGGCCGCGGCTATCGCGAAGGGCAGCACATCGACCAGGTGGGAAGCATCGACGGCGTGAGCATCTCGAACATCCGCATCACCAAGGCCGGCCGCTACGGCTGTTCCATCACGGGTCTGCCCGGTCATCCCGTGCGCAACGTCAGTCTGCGCAACATCCACATCAGCCATGCCGGCGGTTTCGCCGACGCCAAGGAGCTGCCAGCCCTCACTGCGGCCGTAGCCGACGAGAAGGCGGCCGAATATCCGGAGTCGACCATGTGGGGTCCGCTGCCCGCCAAGGGCTTCTTCGTGCGCCATGCCGAGAACATCGCGTTCGACGACATTGAAATCCACACCGAAGCCCCCGACCTGCGGCCGGAGTATGTGAAGGAAGACTGCCGGTGAAGATAGACAGAAACATTAACCTATAAAGCATAATAGATATGAAAACCGTTTTAGTTTTACTCCTGATGGCCCTTTCACTGACGGCAAAGGCTCAGGACGTTGCCGACCCGAACATGGCTCGTGCAGAAAAGATGTTTGGCTTCCTGCTTCAGAACCAGGCAGACAGCCTTTATGAAAATCTTTCGGCTCAGGTAAAGCCAATGGTTCAGAAGCAACAGTTTGAAGGCATCTTACAGAAAGTAGAGTCACAAGTAGGAAAGTATCAGAAGCACGACGCTTGGGAGACGCAGGAAGTGATGGGGCAGAAATGCTACGTCTCGATGGTTCAGTTTGAGAACACCGAACTCGGCGCACTCGTCATCTTCGACGCCCAAGGCAAGATGCTTGGCATTCAGTTAGTGCCAGCCGCAGCAGTAAAAAAAGAGTAGCCCCTACTGAAGAGGCCGTGCAGGCAGGGGGCGCGTTCAAGGAAACGGCCGATACTGTTGCCACTGGCGACATTCGCTTACCAGCCATCATCACCACACCCAAAACTCCGCGCAACACGGCCATAGTGGTCATGGTGCACGGCTCGGGAGCGTTAGACCATGACGAAACGGTTTACAGCAACAAGCCGTTCCGCGACATTGCTGAAGGGCTGGCCAAAGCAGGCATAGGCACACTGCGATACGACAAGCGGACATTTGTCTATCGACAACCTGTAAAGTCGATGGACGAAGAGACCATCTCCGATGCCCTGTCTGCCATTTCCCTTGCCCACAAGTATAGCCCTCACGTCTATCTTTTAGGCCACAGCCTCGGGGCCATGCTTGCACCAGAGATTGCCTGCCGTGCCAAAGGACAATTGGAGGGCATCATCATGATGGCCGCTCCTGCAAGAGATTTAGAAGAGGTTGTACGCGAGCAGTTCGACTATCTGCTGCCATCGGGAGCAAGCAGCAGCTATAAAGAACAGCAGATAGAGAACTTGCGTCAGCGTTCACCTCATTATCTCCAGCCGCAAGGTCAGTTGGAGCGCGCCCGTCAGACGGACATTCCCATGCTGATTCTTCAAGGCGAGCGCGACTATCAAGTCACCATGACGGACTTCCGCCTCTGGCAACAATCACTTCAAGGCCATCATAACGTATCGTTTCGCAGCTATCCCACGTTGAACCATATTTTCATGGAGGGCGAAGGCAAATCGACACCGTTAGAATATCAGATGCAGGGCCACGTTGCCGAATATGTTTTAAAGGATATCGCGGATTTTATTCTATGCTATTAAACAGCAATCAGCTCGTGGCCTATTTCGCGTACGGCATTAAAAATCAGTGCAAC
>CAMOTK010000166.1 GCA_946625715.1 uncultured Prevotella sp.
CGGGGTAAAAACACTGTTTTTGCGGGGTAAAAGTGCTTTTTTCGCAGCTCGCAGCGTGCGCTGCAAATGAGCGCAGCGCACGCTGCAAACAACGGCAACGGGCACTGCCAATTATTTCAGGGGCCGCTGCGCCCCTTTTTTTGTATGTCCCCATACCTTTGTCATCGCTTGCGGAATGATTCTTTTGTCACGAAATATCTGCAAACGATTGCATTGAGCAGATTCCTTTTAGTGATGTGTAAAAGGACCTGACTCAAGAGAAAATTCGTAACTTTGAGGCAGAAAACAATCATAAAACCGAACTATGAAGTTACAATTTAATCTGGAGTATCAGACTACCTTCGGTGAAGAGCTGGTGCTAAACATCCTTTCAGAAAATAAAGTTGAACGCCACCTCATGGGCACCCAGGACGGCTGCCGCTGGCGGTGCGAGCTGAGCAAGACTGGCTTGAAGTCGGGCACGTACATCGACTATTACTACAGCTTGATGCGCGGCGACGAAGAGGTGCGCCACGAGTGGCTCACCGAGCCCCACCGCCTGGAGTTTGCCGCCGTGCGCGGAGCCAGCTATGTGGTCTACGACCATTGGCTCGACGTGCCCGAGGATGCCTTCCTCTACTCGTCGGCCATCACCGAGTGTGTGCGAGTGCGCGAGCGCCAGTTGAGCACTGCCTCGGAGTTTGAGCGCACCATCCGCCTGAAGGTGCGTGCCCCGCAGCTGCGCCACGACGAGCGTCTGGCCATTCTCGGCGATGCACCCTATCTGGGCGCATGGGACAGCAAGAAGGCGCTCGCTATGGCCGAGCACCAGTGCAATGAGTGGGTGGCCACGATTGATGCCGACCAGGTGGGCCAGCATCTGGAGTTCAAGTTCGTCATTCTCAATGCCGAGCAGGACTGGTCTCCCGTCTGGGAGAACGGTCAGAACCGCACCGTCGACCTGCCGCAGTTGCAGAGCGGCGAGGTGCTGGTGCTTGAGCTGTCGCAGGCCTACTTCCCCACCTTCCCCTGGAAGGGCGCCGGCACGGTGGTGCCCGTCTTCTCGCTGCGCTCTGAGGGCAGCTTCGGCGTAGGCGACTTCGGCGACCTGAAGCTCATGATAGACTGGTGCGACAAGACCCGCCAGCGCGTGCTCCAGATACTGCCCATCAACGATACCACCATCACCCATACGTGGCAAGACTCCTATCCCTACAACTCTATCAGCATCTACGCCCTGCACCCGCAGTACACCGACCTGCGCCAGCTGCCCCAGTTGAAAGACGAGCAGCTGCGGGCCGAGATGGAAGCCCTGCGCCTGGAGCTGAACGCCCTGCCGCAGATAGACTACGAGCGCGTGAACGAGGCCAAACTGCGCTACCTGCGCGAACTCTTCAAGCAAGAGGATGCCCGCGTGAAGCGCAGCAAGGCCTATAAGGACTTCGTGGAGAAGAACCGCGACTGGCTGGAGCCCTACGCCCGCTTCTGCTACTATCGCGACCTGTATGGCACGGCCACCTTCTCGGAGTGGCCCACGCCGCTGGCCAAGCCCGTACAGAAGATTCTCGACTTCTGGTGCTATGTGCAGTTCAACCTGGACCAGCAGATGCACGCTGCCCACGAGCATGCTCGCCAGCACCACATCATCCTGAAGGGCGACATACCCATCGGCATCTCGCGCGACGGCGTCGAGGCCTGGGTAGAGCCGAAGTACTTCAACCTGAACGGTCAGGCCGGTGCGCCGCCCGATGCCTTCTCGGTGAACGGACAGAACTGGGGATTCCCCACCTACAACTGGGACGAGATGCTCAAGGACGGCTGTCAGTGGTGGGTGCGCCGCTTCCGCAAGATGGCCGAATACGTCGATGCCTACCGCATTGACCATGTCTTAGGCTTCTTCCGCATCTGGGAGATACCCATCGACGCCGTGCACGGCCTGTTAGGCCAGTTCTCGCCCTCGATGGGCATGACCGTCGAAGAGATAGAAGCCTACGGACTGAAGTTCCGCGAGGAGCAGTTCACGCGGCCCTTCATTGCCGACTGGACGCTGGAGCGCATCTTCGGCGAGCGGGCACAGGAGGTGAAAGACACCTATCTGAACCACCTGCACGACGACCTTTGGGAGATGAAGCCCGAGTTCGACACGCAGCGCAAGGTGGAAGCCTTCTTCAAAGGCAAGAACGACGACAACCTGCGCGACGGCCTCTATGCCCTGATTAGCGACGTGCTCTTCGTGCCCGACCGCAAGGTGAAGGGCAAGTACCATCCGCGCATCGGCGTGCAGAACGACTTCGCCTACGAGACCCTGTGGGACTGCGACAAGGACGCCTTCAACCGCCTGTACAACGACTACTTCTACCGTCGCAACAACCAGTTCTGGTATCAGGAAGCCATGAAGAAGCTGCCCAAGCTGACGCAGGCCACCCGCATGCTCGTCTGTGCCGAAGACCTGGGCATGGTGCCCGACTGCGTGTCCTGGGTCATGAACGAACTGCGCATCCTCTCGCTCGAGATACAGACCATGCCCAAGGACCCGACTACCCGCTTCGGCAAGCTGTCGCACAACCCCTACCGCAGCGTCTGCACCTTCTCTACCCACGACATGGCCACCCTGCGCCAGTGGTGGGACGAGGACATGGAGCAGACACAGGCCTACTACAACGGCCCATTGCGCCGCGGCGGCGCCGCACCTCATCCGCTGCCCGGATGGCTGGCCAAGGACATCGTGAGCCGTCAGCTCACCTCGCCCTCCATGCTCTGTCTGCTGTCGCTGCAAGACTGGCTCGCCATCGACGAGGAGCTGCGCCTGCCCGACCAGAACGCCGAGCGCCTCAACATTCCCGCCAATCCCCGTCACTACTGGCGCTATCGCATGCACATGACCATCGAGCAGCTGATGCAGGCCGACGATTTCAACAACACAGTCAAGGAACTTATCGTCAACAGTGGACGTAAATAAGAATAAGGTATGAAAAGACTATGCTTCCTGCTCACCGTCTGCCTCATGTCGCTCGTGGCTGTGGCAGCCGAAGTGAGTTCGCCCAATGGCAACATTGTGATGAAATTCTATGTAGACCAGCAGGGACGCCCCACCTACGAGATGGCCTATAAGGGTCGTCCCGTGGTGCTGTCGTCGCACCTCGGTCTCGAGCTGGCCAAGGACAAGCACGCCTCTAAGCAGATGGACGAGACCGACCTGATGGACGGTTTCCAGATTGCCAAGGAAGAGACGTCGGCGTTCGACGAGACGTGGCAGCCCGTTTGGGGCGAGACGCGCAACATTCGCAACCACTACAACGAGTATGCCGCAACGCTCTCGCAGCCCGCCGCCCAGCGCCAAATCGTCGTCCGCTTCCGCGTCTACGACGATGGCATCGGCTTCCGCTACGAGTTTCCCCAGCAGAAAAACCTGAACTACTTCCTCATCAAAGACGAGCGCTCGGAGTTCAGCATGACCGGCGACCACACCGCCTGGTGGCTGCCCGGCGACTACGACACGCAGGAGCAGGTGACGCAGGAAACCAAGCTCTCCGAGATTCGCGGGCGCTTCCGTCAGGCCGTCAACTGGGGCAACTCCTCAGTGGCCGTCTTCTCGGAAACGGGCGTGCAGACGGCCCTGCAGATGAAAACTGCCGACGGGCTCTACATCAACATCCATGAGGCCGCCTGTCTCGACTATGCCACCATGCACCTCGAACTGGTAGACCAGCAGACAAAAGCCCTCAGCACCAAGCTCATGGGCAACAGCAATGCCTACACGCCCGACCCCCAGCCGTCGGCCTATCCGCTGCCGCGCCCCTACACGTTCGTCAGTCATCTGACGCCCGACGCCACCGGACTGAAGGGCTGCATGCAGACCCCCTGCAGCACCCCCTGGCGCACGGTGATGGTGAGCGACGATGCCCGCGACATGCTGTCGTCGAACCTCATCCTCAACCTCAACGAGCCTTGCAAGATTGAAGACACATCGTGGATTCACCCCACGAAGTACTGCGGCGTGTGGTGGGAGATGATTGTCGGCAAGAGCAACTGGCACTACACCGACGACTTCCCCTCCGTCAAGCTCGACCAGATAGACTGGGCTAAAGTGAAGCCCCACGGACGCCATGCTGCCAACAACGACAAGGTGAAGCGCTACATCGACTTCGCCGCCGCCAACGGGCTCGACGAGGTGCTCGTAGAAGGCTGGAACGTGGGCTGGGAAGACTGGGCCAACATGTGGAAGCGCGACGTCTTCGACTTCGTGACGCCCTATCCCGACTTCGACATCAAGATGCTCAACGACTATGCCCATGCCAAGGGCGTGAAGCTGCTCATGCACCACGAGACCTCTTCTTCGACGCAGAACTACGAGCGCCATCTCGAAGATGCCTTCGCGCTGATGAACAAGTATGGCTACGATGCCGTGAAGACGGGCTACGTGGGCGACATCATTCCCCGTGGCGACCA
>CAMOTK010000167.1 GCA_946625715.1 uncultured Prevotella sp.
CCGAAGAAGATGAAGGCCTCGGGGCTGGAGAAGGCGGCAAAGTCGGCGCAGGCCTCGCCCAGCATGTGGCCGGTGAACTCGTAGATTTCGTTGGCCAGAGCGTCGCCCTTGCTGGCCGCAATCGATACGTCGAGCGAAGTGATGTCTTCGGGATTCATCTCGCGCAGCAGCGACTCGCGGTCGGTAGACTCCAGCAGTTCGCGGGCCGTGCGGGCCACACCCGTAGCCGAGCAGTAGGCCTCCAGACAGCCCTTGCGGCCACAGCCACACAGACGACCACCCTCGCGGCGCATGGTCACGTGGCCCAGTTCGCCGGCAAAGCCGTCGCAGCCATAGAGCAGCTGGCCGTTGACCACGATGCCCGAGCCAACGCCCGTGCCCAGTGTGATGACGATGAAGTTCTTCATGCCGCGTGCCACGCCATAGACCATCTCGCCCACGGCGGCCGCATTGGCGTCGTTGGTCAGCGCGGCGGGAATGCCCAGGCGGTCGCTGAACATCTGTGCCAAGGGCACGATGCCATTGTGGGCCCAAGGCAGGTTGGGCGCAAACTCGATGGTGCCCTTGTAGTAGTTGCCGTTAGGGGCGCCAATGCCCATAGCCTTGATTTTGTCGATGTCCCCCACCTGCTCAATGATGGGCTGCAGGGCTTCGACGGCGGCGTCGACGTAGGCCTCGGCCGTATCGAAGCCGCCGGTCTTGATGGCTGTAGTAGCCTTGATTTCACCACGGGCATCGACGATGCCGAAAACGGAGTTCGTTCCTCCCAAGTCTAAGCCAATCACGTATGGCTTCATTTCGCTTTGTTCGTTCATAGAAATATTGTTTTTAGAATAATGAATATTTACGTTTCATGCCACAAAGTTATGAAAAATCTTGCACTACACAAAGATTTGGCCTGAAAAACTACGTTATTTCATAGAAAATTTGTACTTTTGCAGTCGCTATGCCATTTCATATACCCATAAACATCTTGGATTTCATATTCAAGGGCATACTCATCGGTATGATAGCTTCTGCGCCGATGGGGCCTGTCGGCTTGCTCTGTGTGCAGCGCACGCTGAAGAAGGGGCGTTGGTATGGCTTTGTCACAGGCATCGGGGCTGCCGCCAGCGACATTATCTATGCCGCCATCACCGGTTTCGGCATGGCTTTCGTCATGGACTTCGTGAGCGAGCCGCAGCGCCGGTTCTATCTGCAAATCATCGGCAGTCTGGTGCTGATGGGCTTCGGCTGGTACACCTATCGCAACGACCCCACCAAGAAGATGCGCCAGTCGGGACAGGAGAAAGGCACGCTCACCTACAACCTCGTCACGGCCTTCTTCGTCACGCTGAGCAATCCCCTCATCGTCTTCCTTTTCGTGGCCCTCTATGCCCAGTTTGCCTTTGTGCTGCCCGACCATCCGTTTGAAATGCTGGTGGGCTTCATGAGCATTGTGGGCGGCGCCCTGCTCTGGTGGTGGGGACTGACGTGGCTGGTCGACAAGATTCGCATGAAGTTCGATGAATATGGCATACGGCTCATCAACCAGATTATCGGCGTGGCCGTGATTGTGGGCAGCATCATCATGCTGCTGGGCACGACCACCAACCTGCTGCGCTGGTGATAGAATAGAAATAGTAAATTGTAAATCATTAAATAGTAAATAACCAAGTGTTTGTAGCACAAGAATTACGCAAACGCAATATTGCCGAATACCTGCTCTACATGTGGCAGGTGGAAGATACCATTCGCGCCTTCGGGTGCTCCATCTCGCGCATCCGCCGCGAGTATGTAGACCAGTTTGACTATACCGACGAGCAGAAAGAGGAAGAGATTGACTGGTTTGGCAACCTCATCCGCATGATGAACGAGGAAGGCTGCCGAGAGCAGGGCCATCTGCAAATCAACAAGGTGACGCTGCAGACGCTGGCCGAGCTGCATGCCGAGCTGCTGGCCTCGCCCAAGTTTCCCTTCTACAACACGGCCTACTACAAGGTGCTGCCCTTCATCGTAGAGCTGCGCAACCATGGGGCCAACAAGGAAGAGAACGAGATAGAGACCTGTCTCAACACGCTCTACGGCGTCATGATGCTGCGCCTGCAGAAGAAAGAGATTACGCCCAACACGCAGCATGCCGTCAAGGAAATCTCTACCTTCATCGGCATGCTCAGCGACTACTATAAGAAAGACAAGGAGGGCGAGCTCAAGTTTGAGTAAGACCCCATCAATGGTAAATCGTAAATTCCGTAAATAGTAAATCAACAAGATGAACATACTGATTACCGGCTGCAACGGCCAACTGGGCAACGAGATGCAACTGCTGGAGAAGGAAAATCCACAGCACAACTTTTTTAATACCGACGTGGCCGAACTCGACATCACCGACCAGGCGGCTGTTGAGGCTTTCGTGGATGACAACCAGATAGACGGCATCGTCAACTGTGCCGCCTATACGGCCGTCGACAAGGCCGAAGACAACAAGCAACTGTGCACCACGCTCAACACCGTGGCACCGACCTATCTGGCGGCTGCCGTTGAGAAGCGCGGCGGCTGGATGGTCCAGATTTCCACCGACTACGTGTTCGACGGCACGAAGCACACACCCTATGTGGAGACCGACACGCCCTGTCCCAACAGCGTCTACGGCTCTACCAAACTGGCTGGCGAGCTGGGCGTCACGAAGTTCTGCAAGCAGGCCATGATTATCCGCACGGCGTGGCTCTACTCCACCTTCGGCAACAACTTCGTGAAGACCATGATTCGCCTGGGCAAGGAGAAGCCCGAACTGGGCGTCATCTTCGACCAGATAGGCACGCCCACCTACGCACGCGACTTGGCCCGGGTCATCATGACGGCCGTCAACAAGGGCATCAAGCCCGGCGTCTACCACTTCTCCAACGAGGGCGTCATCTCGTGGTACGACTTCACCAAGGCCATCCATCGCCTGGCCGGCATCACAACCTGCCATGTGCGCCCGCTCCACACAGCCGAGTATCCCACACCCGCAGCCCGTCCGCACTTCTCCGTGCTCGACAAGACGAAGATAAAGGCAGCCTACGACATCGAGGTGCCCTATTGGGAAGAGTCGCTCGAAGCCTGTATTAAGGAGTTATTGTAGTTCATGTCTCATCAACAAGCACACCCCACCATGATACTGATAGCAGATAGTGGCAGCACAAAGACCGACTGGGTACTGCTCACGTCGCCTTTCCCCACCTTGAAATATGAAGCGGTTGCCACGTTTCATACGCAAGGCATAACCCCCATCCATCAGTCGCCCGAAGACATCAGGCAGATACTCGACAAGGAACTCTTGCACCAGCTCTCTGTCTTTCCGCGGGCGTCGCTCCTGAGCACGGGCAGTTTTGAAGACACGCTCGTGCAGAACCTCACCGTATTCTTCTACGGCACTGGCTGCACACCGGAATATACGCCAATCATTGAGAAGCAGTTGCGCGAGGCCCTCTCAACGAAGAAGGTCGAGGTGCACAGCGACCTCATGGCCGCCGCCCGTGCCCTCTGTCAGCACGAACCAGGCATTGCCTGCATTCTCGGCACGGGCGCCAACAGCTGTCTCTACGACGGCAAGGACATGGTGGAGCACACGCCGGCCCTGGGCTATATCCTCGGCGACGAGGGCAGTGGCGCCGTGCTCGGGCGTCTGTTCATGAACGCCATCTTCAAGAACCCCGCCTTCGCTGCTATCCGCGACGAATATCTGGCCGAGCAAAAGCTCACGATGGCCGATATTATTAATAAGGTGTATCGCGAGCCGATGGCCAACCGCTTCCTCGCCACCACATCCTTGTTCATTGCCAACCGCATAAACCAGCCGCTGCTGCGCCAGCTGGTGGTCGACAACTTCCGCCAGTTCTTCCGCAGCAACATCGTTCCCTATCAGCATCCCGAGTTGCCCGTCCACTTCGTTGGCTCCATGGCTTCCACCTATGCCGAGCAGTTGGAAGAGGCGGCCCGACAGGAAGGTTTCACTTTAGGACACATCATGCAAAGTCCCATGGAAGGACTCATAGAATATCACAGATGAATCAGCAAAATCCAGAAATAGAACGTCGACGCACGTTCGCGATTATCTCGCACCCCGATGCCGGTAAGACCACCCTCACCGAGAAGTTCCTGCTTTTCGGCGGACAGATTCAGGTGGCCGGAGCCGTTAAGAACAACAAAATCAAGAAGACGGCCACCAGCGACTGGATGGACATTGAGAAACAACGTGGTATCTCGGTCTCTACGTCGGTGATGGAGTTCGACTATACGCCCGAGGGCAAGGACATTGAGTACAAGGTGAACATTCTCGACACCCCTGGTCACCAGGACTTCGCTGAAGACACCTTCCGCACGCTGACCGCCGTTGACTCGGCCATCATCGTGGTCGATGGCGCCAAGGGCGTGGAGACGCAGACGCGCAAGCTCATGACCGTTTG
>CAMOTK010000168.1 GCA_946625715.1 uncultured Prevotella sp.
GACATGACCTACATCACCTCAAAGGCATCGTCGAACGGCGACGTGGAGATTAATGTCTATTTCAAGCAGGGCACGGATGCCGACATGGCAGCCGTCAACGTGCAGAACCGTGTGAGCGGTGCACTGGCACTGCTGCCTGCCGACGTGACCAAGGTCGGCGTGAAGGTTGAGAAGCGTCAGAACAACATCCTGAGAATTTTCGCCGTGAAGAGTGCCGACGGCAAGTACAGCGAGGATTTTGTGTCCAACTATGTCGACATCAACATCAAGCCGCGCCTGATGCGTATCACCGGTGTAGGTAACGTGCTGAGCCTCGGTAACACCTATGCCCTGCGCATCTGGCTGAAGCCCGACGTCATGGCGCAGTACGGACTGACGCCTAACGACATCTTCGCAGCCATTGGCGGACAAAGCTTCGTGGCCGCCGTCGGTACGCTGGGCGAGCAGTCGGGTAACTCCTACCAGTACAACATGCAGTACAAGGGTACGCTGAAGACCGTCGAGGAGTTCAACAACATCGTGCTGCGCACCAGCGGTGGCGGCATGCTGCAGTTGAGCGACGTGGCCGAGGTGAAGATTGGCGCCATGAGCTACAACTTCACGTCGAACATCCAGGACCGTCCGGGTGCCCTCTTCATGGTATTCGCTGCACCGGGTGCCAACGCCACCAAGGTGAACGCCAGCATCAACAACATGTTTGACGAGGTCAAGCAGACGATGCCTGCCGGCTTGGAGTTCGTCACCATGATGACCTCTGACGACTTCCTCTTCGCTGCCATCCACAACGTTGTCGAGACGCTCGTCATCGCCATCATCCTCGTGGTGCTCGTAGTGTTCTTCTTCCTTCAGAACTTCAAGGCCACCATCATTCCGTCCATATCCATCGTGGTATCGCTGCTGGGCACGTTTGCTATCGTCTCACTGGCAGGTTTCTCGCTCAACATCCTGACGCTCTTCGCCCTCGTGCTGGCCATCGGTACGGTGGTCGACGACGCCATCGTGGTGGTCGAGGCCGTCATGGCCAAGATGGAGGGCGGCATCAGCGATGCCCGCGAAGCCACCCGCCAGGCTATGAACGAGGTGTCGGTGGCTGTCGTCTCGTGTACGCTGGTCTTCATGGCTGTGTTCATTCCCGTGATGTTCATGCCGGGCACGTCGGGCACGTTCTTCACCCAGTTTGGTGTGACCATTGCCTCCAGTGTCGGTCTGTCGTGCGTGTCGGCTCTGACGCTCTGTCCGGCCCTCTGCGCCATCATGATGAAAGTCTCCGCCAACTCTTCAAAAGGAGGCGAGAAGAAGAGCCTCACCTACTACACGAAGTTAGCCTATACCACCAGCTACAACGCCATATATAATAAGTATAGTAAGAGCGTCCAGAAGTTCATCAAACGCCCCCTCTTGGCATGGAGCCTGCTGGCACTGGCCGCCGTGCTGCTGGTATTCTTTATGAAGAGCCTGCCTTCAGGTCTCGTGCCGCAGGAAGACCAGGGTGTGTTCCTGGCTGAGATTCAGGCTCCCGAGGGTACCACGCTGCAGCAGACGCGTGAGATGGTGAAGAGTGTGGAGGAGAAGGTGAAGAAGATTCCCGAACTGGAGAGTTTCTCCATCACCTGTGGCTACGGTATGCTGTCGGGTGCCGGTTCTAACTACGCCACGATGGTTGTGCGTCTGAAGAACTGGGAGGAACGTCCAGGCATGAACCACCTCATCGACCTCGTCTACTATCGTTTCTACTTCGACTGTCAGGACATCAAGAACCTGAGGGTGATACCCTTCCAGATGCCTCAGATTCCCGGCTACGGTACCAGTAACGACATCACCCTGATTGTAGAAGACCCCACCGACGGAAACCTCTCGGAGTTTGCCAAGCATACCGAGCTCTTCTTGACCAAGCTGGCTGAGCGGCCGGAAGTGTCTTCCGCCATGACGACCTACTCAGAGCGCTTCCCCAAGTATCAGGTCGATGTGGATGCTGCCCAGTGCAACCGCGCCGGTGTGACACCGGAAGTGGTACTTAGCACCCTGGGTGCCTACTGCGGAGGTGCCTATATCGGCAACTTCAACCAGTATGGTAAGGTTTACCGCATCATGGCTGCAGCATCGCCGGAATACCGCCTTGACCCGCAGTCGCTGCAGAACATCTTCGTGCAGGTGCAGGGCGGCAAGATGGCCCCCATCTCCGAGTTCGTCTCGCTGAAGGAAATAGTAGGACCGGCAAACATCGAGCACTTCAACCTGATGCAGAGCATTACCTGCTATGTCACTCCCAACAGTGGCTATACCGAGGGTGACGTACACAGGGTTATTGCCGAGGTGTTCAAGGAGCATATGCCCTCGACGGCCACTTACGAGTACAGTGGCATGTCGCGTGAGTTGGAGGAGGCTGCCGGCTCAAATGCCACGGCCCTCATCTATGTCATCTGTGCCATCCTGATTTACCTCATCCTGGCTTCGCTCTACAACTCGTGGTTCACACCATGGGCCGTGCTCTTCAGCGTTCCGTTCGGACTGATGGGTGCTTTCGTGTTTGCCTTCTTGGGCAGCCAGCTGGGTCTGCCGGGCATGGACAACAACATCTACCTGCAGACGGGTGTCATCATGCTGATTGGTCTGTTGGCCAAGACAGCCATCCTGATTACCGAGTTTGCCACCGAGCGCCGCGCCCAGGGACTGAGCATCAGCGATGCCGCCTTCGAGGCATGCAAGGAGCGTCTGCGCCCCATCCTGATGACGGTAGCCACGATGATTATCGGTATGGTGCCCCTCGTCATCGAGGGTGGCGCCGGTGCCAACGGTAACCGCGCCCTCGCCCTCGGCGTCATCGGTGGTATGAGCATCGGCACCGTAGCCCTGCTCTTCGTCGTTCCTGCCTTCTTCATCGTGTTCCAGAAGCTGCACGAGAAGTTCCAGGGAGCTCCGGTGGAAATGAAGAATGAAGAATGAAGAATGAAGAATTTGCTACCGCACAGATATTTATAATAGTATGAGAATAAAGAATATAATGACCGCTGCAGCCGTGAGCCTGATGCTCACGGGCTGCGGCATATATAATAAGTACGAGAACAAGGCCGAAGCACCCACAGATGTCTTCGGCACTCAGATGGACGGCAATGGTAACTACTCCCCTCTCTCACAGGGAGGGGCCGGGGGTGGGTCTGCTGAGTCTCTTTCTGCCATGTCCTGGCGTGAGTTCTTCACCGACCCCCTGCTCCAGCAACTCATCGAGCAGGTGCTGGCCAACAATACCGACCTGAACTCTGCCCGCATCGCCGTAGAAAAGAGCCAGGCCTCACTGAAGGCCGCCAAGATGGCCTACCTGCCATCACTCTTCTTCTCGCCGCAGGGCACCATCGCCAGCTTCGACAACAGCAAGGCTACCAAGACCTACGAGCTGCCGCTACAGCTGTCGATGGATGTTGACGTGTTTGGCTCCATCACCAACAAGAAACGGGCCGCCAAGGCCGTGCTCCTGCAAGCCCAGATGCAGCAGGAGGCTGTTCGCGTCAACCTCATCTCGGTCACGGCTCAGCAGTATTTCCTGCTCCAGGTGCTCGACCGCCAGTTGGAAATCCTCACGCAGACCGACGCTCTCTGGAAGGAATCGCTGGAAACGGAGCAGGCACTCTGGGAGAACGGCAAAGCCTACAGCACCGCCGTCAACCAGATGGAGGCTTCCTACCTGAACGTGAAGACGCAAATCGTAGACACCCGCCGCCACATTCGCGCCGTCGAGAATGCCATCTGCCAACTGATGGCCGTCACACCACAGCACATCGACCGCCAGAAGTGGGGCTCCTCCACCCTGCACCACGCTGATGCAAAGGGCGACTCCAACCAGAAAATGCTCGATACGAAGTACCTGAAGCTGGGCGTGCCGGCCCAGATGCTCGAGAACCGTCCCGACATCCGCATGGCCAACCACACCATGGAGGAGGCGTTCTACAACACGCAGGCTGCCCGCTCGGCCTTCTTCCCCAGCATCACGCTCAACGGCTCGGCAGGATGGACCAACTCGGCCGGTGGCATGATTGTCGACCCTGGCAAGCTGCTGCTCACCGCCATCGGACAGCTCACGCAGCCCATCTTTGCCCGTGGCCGACTGACTGCCAGCAAGAAGATTGCCATGCTCACCGAGGAGGACCTGCAGAAGAAATACGTCCAGACGGTCATCAATGCCGGCAACCAGGTGAACGAAGCTATGGCCGACTGCATGGCAGCCCGCGAGAAGAACGGCTACTACGAGCGCCAGGTGGAGGTGCTCCACGAGGCTTACACCGGCACCCATGAACTCATGGACAACGGCAAGGCCAGCTATCTGGAAGTCCTGACGGCCCAGGAGTCACTGCTGAACGCACAGCTCAGCCAGGCCATGAACATGTACGATGCTGCCGAGGCCGTCATCGCCCTGTATATCGCCCT
>CAMOTK010000169.1 GCA_946625715.1 uncultured Prevotella sp.
ACTGCGTAATGTTGTCGAAACCCAAGACCACATCGTCCATGCGGCCGCGGCGGTCGGGCATCATGAGCGACACGAGCCGTGCGCCGTAGTTGGTGATGCAGGCCTCGGCACCGCGCTTGTTGCGCAACACGTAGAGGCCTACGCGCTGCCCGGCAATGAGCGTGTCGAACCGTTCGGGATGCAGGCCCGAGCGCGTCTGAGCCTGCATGGTGAGGGGCAGCAACAGAGCCGCCAAGAGGATGTAAAAATGTCTTACTGTCATGATTAGTAGCGATTTTACCCTGCAAAGTTACGCTTTTTCATTTAAAATCCTTACCTTTGCACGCAAAAACTTTACCACGCTATGCAAAATAAGATTGTTCTTGGCATCGATGTAGGCATCTCCACGACGAAGATTGTAGGCATCAGAAAGGGCGAAATCATTGCGCCCATACGCATTACGGCCGTCGACCCCATCACCTCGCTCTACGGCGCGTTTGGCAAGTATCTGCACGACAACGACATCCGACTGGAAGACGTGGAGCGCGTGATGCTCACGGGTGTGGGCGCCGGCTACGTGAAAAACGACGTCTTAGGCGTGCCCACGGGCAAGACCGAGGAGTTTCTGGCCGACGGTCTGGGCGCCCGCTTCGAGTCGGGACTCAATCGTGCCATCGTGGTATCCATGGGCACAGGCACCTCGTTTGTGCGCTGCGAGGGCGACCAGATGCAGCACATCGGCGGCATCGGCATCGGCGGCGGCACACTGCAGGGCCTGTCGCGCATCTTGCTCAACACGAGCGACATCAAGCACGTGGCCTCGCTGGCCATGCAGGGCGACATCAGCCACATCCACCTGCTCATAGGCGACATCTCGCCGCAGGCACTGCCCGGGCTGCCCATGAACGCCACGGCCTCGCTCTTTGCCCGCGCACAGAGCAACGCCGCACAAGAGGACATTGCCGCCGGCATCATCAGCATGGTGCTGCAGAGCATCGGCTCGGCCTCGGTGCTGTCGTCGCTGGGGGGCGACATTCGCGACTTCGTGCTCATTGGCAACCTGACGCTGCTGCCGCAGTGCAAGGAGATTTTCCCCATCTTCGAGAAACTCTACAACGTGCACTTCCATATCCCCAAGTATTCGCAGTACTGCACCGCCATCGGCGCAGCACTTTACTACTGTAAAAACAGCTGAAACACAGCCGCCCCCAGCTTTCGCTGAGGGCGTTTTTGCTTATTATGAAGAGAACCCTTATATTAATAATAGGTATAGCCTTCGCGCTGACCATGACGGCTGGCGACCGCTACAACTTCAATGCCGGCTGGCTCATTAAGATGGGCGAGGACCCCAAGGCCAGCGGCACCCACTGCGACGATGCACAATGGCAGCAGGTCACGCTGCCCTGGTCGTTCAATCAGCACGAAGCTTTTTCCAAACCCATTGCCCTGCTTTCCGACAGCGTTTGTTGGTATCGCAAGCACTTCGTGCTGACCGACCAGATGAAGCGGGCCAAGAAGTTCTTCGTGGAGTTTGAAGGCGTGCGCTTCGGTGCTCGCGTATTCCTCAACGGCAAGGAACTGGGCTGGGGCGAGAATGGCATCATGGCTTTCGGCTTTGACCTCACCCCCTACATCAAGCGCAACAGCGAGAACATCCTGGCCGTCTACGTCGACAACAACTGGCGCTATAAGGAGCATGTAAAAACGTTCAGCGAGAAGTATCAGAAGGATACCCGTTCGGGATTTCAGTGGAACGACAAGAACTTCTTCTGCAACTATGGCGGCATCAACAAGAATGTGTGGCTGCACGTCATGTACGACGACGTCTACCAGACGCTGCCCCTTTACAGCAACCTCGAGACCACTGGCGTCTACGTCTATGCCACCGACCACAACGTGAAGGCCCGCACGGCCGTGGTTCACGCCGAGTCGGAAGTGAAGAACGATGGCCAGACGGCTCGCAAGGTGGGCTATCAGGTAGAAGTGCTCGACAAGGACGGCCGCCGGGTGGCCACCTTCAGCAGCAAGGAACAGACCGTGGAGCCTGGCCAGAAAGCCACGCTCCGTGCCGAGCAACAGCTCTCCGGCCTGCACTTCTGGTCGTGGGGCTACGGCTATCTCTACACGGTGAAGACCCGCCTCATGGCGGGCGGCAAGTGCATCGACGAAGCCACCACTCGCACGGGCTTCCGCAAGACGGCCTTTCAGGACGGCATGGTCTACCTGAACGACCGCGTACTGCAACTGAAAGGCTTTGCCCAGCGCTCCACCAACGAATGGCCGGCAGTGGGCATCAGCATCCCTGCCTGGATGAGCGACTACAGCAACCGCCTCGTGCTGGGCTGCAACGGCAACTTCTATCGCTGGATGCACGTCACGCCGATGAAGCAGGACATCGAGTCGTTCGACCGCTTGGGCCTCATCCAGGCCATGCCTGCCGGCGATGCCGAGAAGGACGTCGACGACCGCCGCTGGTCACAGCGCACCGAGGTGATGCGCGATGCCATCATCTACAACAAGAACAACCCGTCCATCCTGTTCTACGAGTGCGGCAACAACCAAATCAGCGAGGAGCACATGGCCGAGATGAAGCAGATACGCGACCAGTACGACCCCTACGGCGGACGGGCCATCGGCTCGCGCAACATGCTCGACTCGAAGGTGGCGGAATATGGCGGCGAGATGCTCTACGTGAACAAGTCGGCCGGCAAGCCCATGTGGCAGATGGAATACAACCGCGACGAGGGCATACGCCGCTACTGGGACGAGTGGAGCTATCCCTATCACAAAGAGGGCGAAGGTCCGCTCTATCGCGGCGAACGGGCCGTAGCCTATAACCACAATCAGGACGGTCTGGCAGTAGAGAACATCGTTCGCTGGAACGAGTACTACATGGCCCGTCCGGGTCAGGGCCGTCGCGTGAACAGTGGCGGTGCCAAGATTATCTTCTCCGACTCCAACACGCATGCCCGTGGCGAGAAGAACTACCGCACCAGCGGCGATGTCGATGCCATGCGCATTGCCAAAGATTCCTGGTTCGTGCATCAGGCGATATGGGACGGCTGGGTCGACACTGAACGGCATCACACCTATATCATCGGGCACTGGAACTATGAGGACGGCGACCAAGCCGGCAAGCCGGTCACAAAACCCGTCTATGTGGCTTCTACCGGCGACGAAGTGGAACTCTTCCTCAACGGCAAGAGCCTGGGCAAGGGCGAGCGTTCCAACCATTTCCTCTTTACATTCAAGGATGTACAGTGGAAGGCTGGTACGCTGCTGGCCGTGGGCAAGACCAACGGACAGGAGACCAGCCGCTACACGCTCAAGTCGGCCGGCAAGCCTGTTACGCTCCGCATGAAATGGCTTGAAGCTCCCGCCGACTTCCGTGCCGACGGCAGCGACATCCGCATAGCCGAGATTGAGGCTGTCGACAAAAACGGCCAACGCCATCCGCTGGCGCACGACATGGTATCGTTCAGCATCAAGGGCTGTGGCGAATACTTAGGGGGTGTCAGCGGTGTCGTCAGCGAGGAAGAGAAAGCCATGAACGCAGCAGCCAAACCGGCTACAGAGGGCGAAATCACTGCCGAGGGCGGTCATAGCTTGGACACCAACGGCGTACTGTCCAAAGAGCTGATGCTCGAAGCCGGCGTCATCCGCGTCATGGTGCGCTCAACAACCACTGCGGGCGAACTCACACTGACTGCTACGGCCAAAGGCTACCAGCCTGCCGTGCTCACAGCCACCACCGTGGCATGTCCGCAAAAGGGCGGCTTCTACGTCGATGCTTCGGGCCGTCCCATTGAGGCCGACTGGGCAGCAGCGCTTCCCGTCTGCTTAGAGCGTGGCGAGACGCCCGCCACCCCATCCTATCGGCAGCACTACGCCACCGTCGGCGTAAAGGCCGTCGAGGTGCCGGTAAATCAGGAGAAGGCCATGAACATGTTCGACGACAACGAATCTACCAGCAAGTCGGGAGCCTCGCTGTGGAAGAGCGACGGCCGCCTGGAGAATGCCTGGATGAAGGTGACGCTGGAACGCCCGGCAGCCATCAGCCGTATCACCCTGCGCATGGACGGATTTCGCCGTACCAGCTATCCCCTGCAGGTCTATGCCAACGGCCAGTTGGTGTGGGAAGGCTATACGGACAAGACGCTTGGCGACTGCTACATCAATATCGCACAGCCCGTCAAGACCGACCGCTATGAAATCCGCATGGTTGGTCCGGCCACTATCAAGGAGGCTTTTGGCTCCATGACCGAGCTGGCAGCCAAAAGAAACGTCAGCACCAAGGCGTCGAAGAGCAACACGCTGAGCATCATCGAGGCCTCTTTCAATGAGGCGGTACAATGAGACGGTTG
>CAMOTK010000170.1 GCA_946625715.1 uncultured Prevotella sp.
ACACTGCTGACGAAGGTCGGCAACGCTGCTGACCTCGGTCGGCAACGCCCCAAACGTCGCACACCTTATTATATATTCATGGCAACAGTACCACGCCGTGCTGCTTCTTGCCGTCCATCATGATTTTCAGCGGCTCACTGAAGCGCACGTGGCGCACGTGTTCGGTTTCTTCTACGGCAGGCATCTGGTCGAGGATGTCCTTTTGGTAGACGCCGTCGCCATTGTAGGTGTTGATGGTGAAGTAGCCCACGCCAAACGACGTGAGGTTCTGGAAGAAGTGGGTGCCCTGCGAGGGGTCGACGCGATAGTTCTTCAGGCCTTCTTCTACAATGACGCGGGCGGCCGAGATGTGGGGCCACTTCACGGGAATGCCCAGCCAGGGGTCGCTCGAACCCCATCGGCCCGGGCCGATGAGCACGTAGTTGGTGTCGGCAGCCAGGAACTTCTGGTTGATTTGTTCTATCTCCGAGGCGATGGTGGGGTTGTCCGACGCCGTGAAGTCTTCGCCCGTCTTCACGTAGACCACGTCGAAGACGTCTTCCGAAATGCCGTGGCCCAGCGAGTTGCGGGAGCGCAGCAGACAGTGCTCGTCGGCTATCTTGCTGAGGTCTTCGTCGAGCACTTGCTTCGAGTCGACGATGGGGCGTATCTGCAACAGGTAGAAGTCGCCCGTGCGGTCGGCATTGAGGTTGCAGGCAAACTCAATCTCCACCGGCCGGCGCATCTCGTCGGCACCGAGCTTCTGCGACATCTGCAACAGCTCGGGCAGGGGGAAGACGCCGTGCTGCAGCACACCGCAGAAGGAGATGACCTTGCGGCCGCCCTCGTAGATGCCGTCGCGGATGACTTGGTCGACGGGGTCGTAGGTCGAGGCAATGTATTGCAGCGAACCGTCTTGGTCGGCCTGTTTCACGCGGAGACTCTTGATGTTGAAACCGTCGTCTACCTTGAAGTCGTCGCCCACATGGGCCATGTCGAGCGCATAGAAGCGCGTCTGCGTGTCGCGCAGGGCCAGTTCCATCTCGCTGGTCTGCAACACCTGTGTGGGATGATAGGGCGACACGCGCAGCGTCTGTCCGCCGTCGACGATGTATTTGCCCAGACCCAGTGCCAGCGAGGCAATGCCCTCTTCGGCCTGCTCGTCGCCTATGGGGTAGTAGTTGAGCGAGCGCAGCACGCCCGAGAACGTGGGATAGTAGAGGTCGCCATACTGCCGGCCCACCACTTCCTGCAGAATGACGGCCATCTTCTCCTGGTCGATGACGTTCTGCGTGGCCGTCATGTAGGCCTTCGAGTCTTTGTAGTACACCGACGCATAGACGCCTTTGATGGCGCAGGCCAGCATGCGCAGCATGGCATACTTGTCTTGCAGATAGGGAATCATGTAGGTGCTGTAGATGCCGGCGAAGGGCTGGTAGTGGCTGTCTTCGAGCAGCGAGCTGGAGCGCACGGCAATGGGGGCCTGCACGGCATCGAAGAAGGTGAAGAAGTCGGCTATCAGGGCGTCGGGCAACTGGGCGCGCATGAAGTGTTGCAGGATGACGTCGTCGGGGGCGTCGCTCAGGGCTATGGGATAGAGGTTGTTCTTCTCCATGAACTCGTCGAAGAAGTCGGTGCAGAGCACCACCGTCTTGGGGATGCTCACGTGCGCATTCTCATATTGATTAAGTTCGGGATGGCGCTTGATGATGTTGTCGAGGAAAGCCAGACCACGGCCTTTGCCGCCGAGCGAACCCTCGCCGATGCGGGCAAAGTGGGCGTAGCGGTCGAACTTCAGACGGTCGAACACGGCCACGACGCCGATGTTCTTCATGCGGCGGTACTGCACAATGGCGTCGAAGATAATCTTTCGGTGGGCGTCGACGTCCTGCAGCTTGTGCCACGTGACGTTTCTCAGGAAGGCCGACACGGGGAAGATGGCGCGTGCACAGAGCCAGCGGCTCATGTTGTTGCGCGACACGTGGTAGTGGAGCGAGTCGTTGGGTATCTTGAAGATGATGTCCTGCAGCTCTTTCAGCGACGACACGCGCGCTATCTCGGCCTTGGTTTTCGGGTCGCGGAAGATGAAGTCGCCGAAGCCCATGTGCTCTTCCATGATGTGGCGCAGGTCGATGTTCATCTTCGTCGAGTTCTTGTCGATGAAGTGGAAGCCTTCGGCCTCGGCCTTGGCCTTGTTGGCTATCTCGCTGCTGTCGAGAATCAGGGGCACGAACTCGTCGCGCTTGCGAATCTCGCGCAGCAGGCGCAGACCGGCTTCGGGGTCGCCCTCTTCCACGTGGGAAAGGCGCCCCTGAACGGTCTTCAGGGGGAAGCGCGTGTCGCTGATGACGCCCTGCGTGTTGTCGTGATACTTCTCGTAAATCTGCATGGCCTCTTCGTAGTTGGTGGCCAGCACCACCTTGGGACGTCCGCGCTTGCGCTGTGCGGCGGTATGGGGATTGAGCGCCTCGGTCGAGAAGCGCTTGCTCTGTGCCAGGATATAGCTATAGAGGTTGGGCAGCATCGACGAGTAGAAGCGGATGTTGTCTTCCACGAGCAGAATCATCTGCACGCCGGCCTCGCTGATGTCGTGCTCAATGTTCATCTTGTCCTCGATGAGCTTGATAATCGACAGTATCAGGTTGGTGTTGCCAAGCCAACAGAACACATAGTCGAAAATCGACATGTCCTCGTTCTCTATGCGCTTGGTAATGCCGTGGGAGAAGGGGGTGAGCACCACGCAGGGAATGTGGGGCGATGTGGCTTTCACGTCGCGAGCCACCTCGAAGGCGTCGTTGTCGGCATTGCCCGGCATGCAGATAACAAGGTCGATAGCGGTCTTGCCCATCACCTCGCGGGCTTCTTCGGTGGTCGACACCTGGGTGAACGTGGGCGGATAGCGCAGGCCAAGCTCGGTATATTCGTCGAAGATGCGCTCGTCAACGCGCCCGTCGTCTTCGAGCATAAAGGCATCGTAGGGGTTAGCAACTATGAGAACATTGAATATGCGATGGGTCATCAGATTGACGAACGACACATCTTTCAGATAGAACTGATTCCACTCGTTGGGTATGTTTGCCATATCACGGATTGTTTTAATGGCCACAAAGGTAGTGAAAATTATCGAATTTATTTGTGTATCTCACTTTTTTTTGCGACTTTTGCACTTCGAAACGTTTAAAGCAACACAAGACATGGAAAAGAAACCAAGCATTGGCACCCTCTGCGTGCAGGCCGGCTACAAGGCCAAAAACGGCGAGCCCATCGAGCTCCCCATCATCCAAAGCACGACTTTCAAGTACGACGACTCCGACGAAATGGCCAAGCTCTTCGACCTCGAAAAGGAAGGCTACTTCTATACCCGACTGCAAAACCCCACCAACGACGCCGTGGCGGCCAAGATTGCCGCCCTGGAAGGGGGCGTGGGCGCCATGCTCACCAGCAGCGGTCAGGCTGCCAACTTCTATGCACTGTTCAACATCTGTCAGGCCGGCGACCACTTCGTGACGTCGAACGAAATCTATGGCGGCACCTACAATCTCTTCGGCGTGACGATGAAGAAGCTGGGCATCGACTGCACCTTCATCTCGCCCGACGCTTCGGAAGAGGAGTTCGACGCGGCCTTCCGACCCAACACGAAGGCGCTCTTCGGCGAAACCATCACCAACCCCGGCTGCGCCGTGCTCGACCTGGAGAAGTTTGCCCGCATAGCCCACAAGCATGGCGTGCCCTTCATCGTCGACAACACGTTTGCAACGCCCGTCAACTGCCGTCCGTTTGAGTGGGGCGCCGACATCGTCACCCACTCCACCACAAAGTACATGGACGGTCTGGCCACACAGGTGGGCGGCGTGGTGGTCGACAGCGGCAACTTCGACTGGATGAAGTATGCCGACAAGTTCCCGGGACTGTGCACACCCGACGAGTCGTACCACGGACTGACCTACGTGAAGGCCTTCGGCAAGATGGGCTACACCACCAAGCTCGTGGCCCAGCTGATGCGCGACCTGGGCTCTATCCCCGCTCCGCAAAACGCCTTCCTGCTCCACTTGGGCCTGCAGACGCTCCATCTGCGCATGCAGCGCCACTGCGAGAACGCCCAACAGGTGGCCGAGTTCCTCCACAATCATCCCAAGGTGGCCTGGGTGCACTACTGCGGTCTGCCCGGCGACAAATACTACAAACTGGGACAGAAGTATCTGCCCAACGGCTCGTGCGGCGTCATGGCCTTGGGCGTGAAAGGCACGCGCGAGACTGCCGTGAAGTTCATGGACGCCCTGAAGATGATTAACATCGTGACCCACGTGGCCGACGCCCGCACC
>CAMOTK010000171.1 GCA_946625715.1 uncultured Prevotella sp.
CCCGCAGGACCTCGGCGAGAACTACGAGGGCGAGACCTCTATCGGCTGTCGTATACGCGGCATCGGCAACGACGGCAAGGAGCACACCTACTACGTCTACAACAACTGTTCGCACCGCGCCGCCTACGAAGAGACCGGCATGCAGGGCGTCAGCTACACCACGGGCGTGCCCGCCATGATTGGTGCCATGATGTTCTGCAAGGGCTTGTGGAAGAAGCCCGGCGTGTACAATGTCGAGGAGTTCGACCCCGATCCCTTCATGGAGCAGCTCAACAAGCAAGGCCTGCCCTGGCACGAGATTCACGACGGCGACCTGGAACTATAAATAGAAAAATAAATAGTAAATCGTAAATAGTCAAATAGTAAATCAAAATATGGCAAAGAAAGAAATCGAGGGCGAGGCCCTCAACCAGCAACAGGAAAAGCTGAAGGCCCTGCAGGCTGCTATGTCGAAGATAGAAAAAGACTTCGGCAAGGGCGCTATCATGAAGCTCGGCGACGAGAAGATTGAGAACGTCGACGTGATTCCCACCGGCTCCATCGCCCTCAATGCCGCACTCGGCGTGGGTGGCTACCCCAAAGGCCGAATCATTGAAATCTACGGCCCCGAGTCGAGCGGTAAGACCACACTGGCCATCCACGCCATGGCCGAGGCTCAGAAGCAGGGCGGCATTGCTGCCTTCATCGATGCCGAGCATGCCTTCGACCGCTTCTATGCCGAGAAACTGGGCGTCGACGTCGACAACCTCTACATCGCACAGCCCGACAATGGCGAGCAGGCTCTCGAGATTGCCGACCAGCTCATCCGCTCCAGCGCCGTCGACATTGTGGTCGTCGACTCTGTGGCCGCACTCACTCCGAAGAAGGAGATTGAGGGCGACATGGGCGACTCGGCCGTTGGCCTCCATGCCCGTCTGATGAGCCAGGCCCTGCGCAAGCTCACCGGCACCATTGCCAAGACCAACACCACGTGCATCTTCATCAACCAGCTGCGCGAGAAGATTGGCATCATGTTTGGCAATCCCGAAACCACCACGGGCGGCAATGCCCTGAAGTTCTATGCCTCGGTGCGTCTCGACATCCGCAAGGTGACGGCCATCAAGGACGGCGACCAGGTGGTGGGCAACCAGGTGCGTGTCAAGGTGGTGAAGAACAAGGTGGCGCCTCCCTTCCGCAAGGCCGAGTTTGAAATCACCTTTGGCGAAGGCATCTCCAGAGTGGGCGAGATTGTCGACCTCGGCGTGGAGTACGGCATCATCAAGAAGAGCGGTTCGTGGTTCAGCTATCAGGACGCGAAGCTGGCACAAGGCCGCGATGCCACGAAGGAGTTGCTCAAGGACAATCCCGAACTCTGCGAGGAACTCACTGCCCAAATCATGCAGGCCATCAACGACCAGCAATAGTTCCCACAAATAAAAAAAAGCAGCCTGGCGTCAGCAAACGACGTCAGGCTGCTTTTTCTTTTAGTTATTATGCAAGCGCTTAGAGCAGGTTGTCGCGCTCAATGTCCTTGAAGTAGCGATAGGTGCCAACCTTCAGCTCTTCGCAGGCAGCGTCGTCGCAGACAATGATGCCGTGCTGGTGCATCTGCAGGGCAGAGATGGTCCACATGTGGTTCACGCTACCCTCGACAGCAGCCTGCAGGGCGCGGCACTTGGCGTGGCCGTTCACCATGATGAGCACCTCCTTGGCATCCATCACCGTGCCCACACCAACGGTCAGCGCCGTCTTGGGCACCTTGTTGATGTCGCCCTCGAAGAAGCGCGAGTTGGCAATGATGGTATCGGTGGTCAGCGTCTTCTGGCGGGTGCGGCTGCTGAGGCTCGAGCCCGGCTCGTTGAAGGCAATGTGGCCGTCGGGGCCAATGCCGCCGAGGAAGAGGTCGATGCCGCCGGCTTCCTTAATCATCTCCTCGTAGTGGGCGCACTCTGCGGCCAGGTCGGGAGCGTTGCCGTTCAGGATGTGGATGTTCTCCTTCGGACAGTCGATGTGGTTGAACAGGTTGGTCATCATAAACGAATGGTAGCTCTCGGGATGGCTCTCGGGCAGACCCACATATTCGTCCATGTTGAACGTAAGCACATGCTTGAAGCTTACGCGACCTTCCTGATAGGCCTTCACCAGGCCCTGATACATGCCGATGGGGCTTGAGCCGGTAGGCAGGCCGAGCACGAAGGGCTTCTCAGCCGTTGGCTTGGCTGCGTTGATACGGTTTACCACATAGTTGGCTGCCCACTGTGACATCAGCTCGTAGTTTGGTTCAATAATTACTCTCATAGTAGTTTTTTTGTTGTGTTGTTGGTGAATAATTAATATATAATTCGCTTGATTGTTCCGTCTTTTTCGCGCACAATATAGACGCGGCCATTCGTCATTGTCTCTACGCGGCGGCCGGAGAGGTCGAACACCTCGCGGCGCTGGTTATCGCTCTTGA
Source organism: uncultured Prevotella sp. (assembly GCA_946625715.1). Taxonomy (GTDB): domain Bacteria; phylum Bacteroidota; class Bacteroidia; order Bacteroidales; family Bacteroidaceae; genus Prevotella. Next base: position 2,435 of record CAMOTK010000171.1, read on the forward strand.
CCGTGACAATGTCGGTGGAAGAACCGCCCATGAAGTCGAACGAAATCAGGCCGTCGCTCGTCATCTTGATGTTCGTGATGGGCTTCGTCAGCACGTTCTTGCCTTCGCTGTTGTTTGTCAGCATGGTTGCGGCGGGTGTCGACGTCGACGTCAGCTCGTCGTTGACAAACGTTGTGGAGTCGGTCGACCAGGGGTAAGGGGCCGATGACATGTACAAGCTGTGCCTGTGGTTATCGTCGCGGTACTGATTATTCAGCTTGCCAGCATCGCGTAGGGCCACCAGCTTGTCGTTCCATGCTTCAAAGTTCATGTTGTCGGCAGGAATAATGCTGAAGCGGGGCGCGTTCTTGGTGCTGTTGACAACGTTTGAAGTCCAGGACGAACTGTTGTAGTTCACGTGGAAAATCACAAGTCCCTGACCGGGCAAATCGGCATCCCAGCCTTTCCACTGACGATTTTCCAGGAGCAGAAATTCGTTGTCGTTGTGCTTTATCTGATAGACCACGCCGCCGTCGGCCACCGATTTCATGCCCGAGACGGTGGTCGATTCTGTCAGTTCCGTAAACTCCTGCCAGCCAAGTAGCCACTTCTCTAACGACGTGAAATTGGGCGGGCACCAGCCGTAGTTGGTAAAGTTGCCACCGTCCATCAGGTCCCACTCGTCGACCATTGAATATGGCATGGTCTTATCGGTTGTGACGGGATAGATGTCGGGCAGTCCCAGACTATGGCTGAACTCATGGCTCATGGTGCCAATGCCGCAGGAACGGCCGTTGACCCAGAGTTCTGAGCTCGTCGTGTAGTTGGAAATCTTGAGGCCATTGTGGGTGATGGTGCTGAAACTGGAAGTGCTTGGCCAAATGCATCCATAGCTCTTCGCTGAATTTTGGTTGCCCGTATAGCCAGCAAAGATGTAAATCACCTGGTTGACGTAACCGTTGCCATCCCAGTCGTACACCGATAAGTCGATATCGGGGTTTTCTTCCAGAAACTTCATTGTGGCCTCACGAAATTCCGAGGTGCCATAGCGTTTGGTGTTCTCGTCGGAGTTTGGCAGCTGGGCTACAGCGTTCACCTGATAAGGGCCATAGATATCGAACGACAGATTGAGCAAACCGCCCGACTGGTCACGGAAATAGTCGGCCATACAGCCAGGACCATTCATCTCGTTGTAGCCAGGCTTGTTGAGGATGTTGTTAAAGGTCTCTTTGGGATTCTCCGACCTGAACTGGATGTCGCTGAAGGACATGAGAATCACCAACTGCTTGTAAGTCTTGTTCTTGTCCCATTTTGTGTTCGGTCTTGGCAGTCGGCGTATCACAGACGCACGATGCTGGGCGCCGTCGGCTACAGGGCCGGCTGGCAAACAGTCGCCTCGCCTCACCCTGCACTCCTGGGCCGAAGCGGCCAGGGGCAGTAGGGTGAGCAAGATGAATAGTAGTCGTTTTACTTTGCACATGGGGTCCATGGTTTGAGTGTCTTGAAGAAGTCGTTGCCCTTGTCGTCTACCAGGATGAAGGCAGGGAAGTCCTCGACTTCAATCTTCCAGATAGCTTCCATGCCGAGCTCGGGATACTCTACGCACTCAATGCTCTTGATGGAACTTTGAGAGAGTACGGCGGCCACGCCACCAATGGTGCCCAGATAGAAACCGCCATGCTTCTTGCAGGCATCGGTCACCACCTGCGAACGGTTGCCCTTGGCAATCATCACCAGCGATGCACCGTTGTCCTGGAACTCGTCTACATAGGGGTCCATACGGTTGGCCGTGGTGGGACCCATCGAGCCGCAGGGATAGCCCTCGGGCGTCTTGG
>CAMOTK010000172.1 GCA_946625715.1 uncultured Prevotella sp.
CGGCAATCTCGGCCACATGGATACCGAAAGAGTGCTCACTCCCACCCCGCTCCAGCTTGCGCACGAAGATGACCTTGCCGTCGACTTCCTTCACCGACACATTATAATTCTTGATACGTGAGAAGTGCTTCTCCATCTCGTTCAGTTCGTGGTAGTGCGTGGCAAAGAGCGTGCGCGCTGCCGCCTTCTTCGTTTCGTGCAGATACTCCACGATGGCCCAGGCAATGGAGATGCCGTCGTAGGTACTGGTGCCGCGGCCCAGCTCGTCGAAGAGCACCAGCGAGCGGGTCGACACATTGTTCAGGATGTTGGCGGCCTCGGTCATCTCGACCATAAACGTCGATTCGCCCAGCGAGATATTGTCCGACGCACCCACACGGGTGAAGATTTTGTCCACCAGACCGATTCTCGCGGCCTCTGCGGGCACGAAACAGCCCACCTGGGCCAGGAGCACGATGAGCGCCGTTTGGCGCAGCAGAGCCGATTTACCAGCCATGTTTGGTCCGGTGATAATCATGATTTGCTGGCGCTCGTTGTCGAGCAGTATGTCGTTGGGCACATACTTCTCCCCTATCGGCAGTTCCTGCTCGATAACGGGATGGCGGCCCTGCTTGATGTCGATAATCTCGCTGTCGTCGACCACCGGCCGGATGTATTTGTTCTCCTCGGAAACCTTGGCAAAGCCGAGCAGACAGTCGAGATGGGCCAGCAGGGCGGCGTCGGTCTGTATCTGCGCCGTGAACTGCTGCATGGCGGCCACCAGTTCGGCGAAGATGCGGCTCTCCAGCGACAGAATCTTGTCTTCGGCGCCGAGAATCTTCTCCTCGTATTCCTTCAGTTCCTGCGTGATGTAGCGCTCGGCCTGGGCCAGCGTCTGCTTGCGCACCCATTCGGGCGGCACCTTATCCTTATACGTGTTGCGCACTTCGAGATAGTAGCCGAACACGTTGTTGTAGCCAATCTTCAGCGATGCGATGCCCGTCTGCTGCATCTCGCGCTCCTGAATTTGCAAGAGATAGTCCTTGCCGCTGTAGGCAATGTGGCGCAGCTGGTCGAGCTCGGGGTCGACGCCGTTGCGTATCACCCCACCCTTCTGCACCAGCTGTGGCGGGTCGTTCTCGACCTCGCGCTCAATGCGGTCGCGAATGTCCTCGCACAGTTGCAGCCGCTCGCCCAACTGTCTGAGGGCATCGTTGTGGGCGTGCTGGCAGGCCGTCTTGATGGGCACGAGCGCCTGCAGGGCCACCTTCATCTGCACCACCTCGCGCGGCGACACGCGGCCCACGGCCACCTTCGAGATGATGCGCTCGAGGTCGCCCACGCGGTGCAGCTGGTCGTCGATGCACTGGCGGAACTCAGGCTCCTTGAAGAAGTACTCCACAACGTCGAGGCGCTCGTCGATGGCCTTCTGACTCTTCAGGGGGAACACCAGCCAGCGGCGCAGCATGCGGCCGCCCATGGGCGACACCGTCTGGTCGACCACGTCGAGCAGCGACTTGCCGTCGTCCTGCATGGGCTGCACGAGTTCCAGCGAGCGAATAGTGAACTTATCGAGGCGCACGTAGCGCTCCTCTTCAATGCGCGAAAGGGTCGTGATATGGCCTATCTGCGTGTGCTGCGTCATCTCCAGGTATTGCAGAATGGCGCCTGCGGCAATGATGCCGCTGTGCAGATGGTCGACGCCGAAGCCCTTGAGCGACTTCACCTGGAAGTGCTTCAGCAGCCGCTGCATGGCGGTCTGCTCGGTAAACACCCAGTCGTCGAGCTCGAAGGTGAAGAACTTCGTGCCAAACAGCTGTTCAAAGTCGCGCTTGCGCCCCCGCTCGAAGAGCACCTCCTTGGGCTGGAAGTTGCCCAGGAGCTTCTCCACATAGTCGGCCGTGCCCTCGCCGGTGAGAAACTCGCCGGTGGAGATGTCGAGGAAACTGACGCCATAGGCCGACTTGCCGAAGCATACGGCCGCCAGGAAGTTGTTTTCCTTGTAGTTGAGCACATTGTCGGAGAGTGCCACACCGGGCGTAACCAGTTCGGTGATGCCGCGCTTCACGAGCTTCTTGGTGAGCTTGGGGTCTTCCAGCTGGTCGCAAATGGCCACACGCTTGCCGGCCCTGATAAGCTTGGGCAGATAAGTGTCGAGGGCGTGGTGTGGGAAACCCGCCATCTCGTCGCCCTTCACGCCCGCGCCGTTGTTGCGGTGGGTGAGGGTGATGCCTAAGATGCGTGCTGCCACGACGGCATCGTCGCAGTAGGTTTCGTAGAAGTCGCCACACCGAAACAGCAGCACCGCATCGGGGTGCTTGGCCTTCAGGTCGAAGAACTGCTTCATCATGGGCGTCATTTCCTTGCCTTCTTTTTTTGCCATTTGCTTTCCGTTTATAGATAGGATGCAAAGGTACACTTTTTTCCATGAACCACAAAATTTCTCGATGAAAAAACCTATTTTCCGTAAACGTTTACGTGTCTTTTTATCTTTCCCAATAATCACTATCGGAAGAAAAAGAATATCTTTGCAACCCAGAACAGATGATTATTTTAATCCAACCATAACTCTACTAAGACTAACTACAAAAAACAAACCAAAAAAATGTCGGTGGCGGACTATGCGCGATGCACAGTCCGCCACTTTTCATTGACATGGAATACTGACTGAATTAACAACGTTAATACGGCGTTTTAACAATGTTAAAACATTGAATTAACACTGTTAAAACGCCGTATTACTCTTGGGGGGAATTTACTTCACCAGCACCTTCTTACCATTCTGAATCATGATGCCCTTGTAACCGCGAGCCACGCGCTGGCCCTGCAGGTTGAACATCTTGCCCTGCAGCTGTTCGGCCTTCACAGTGCTGATATTGGTAAGGATGCCTATCTTCAGGAAGTGTGCCTTCACCAACTCAATGGTCGACACCTCGTTAGCCACATAGTTCTGAATCTTGCCCTGCAGCGAAACTTCGACGTCTACTTTTAGATTCTCATCGATGGTGGGGAAATAAGTATTCTCTAAGTTCCAAGCATTGTAGACAAGGAGAGCACCTTCGGTAGCACCCTTTGTATCGTTCATCTGGAACTTCAGATTGTAGTTCTTTATCTCGTTGGTGGTCTTGTCTTTGTACGGAGTCCACTGGGGCTCAGCCACTACGAAGCCATTCACGATATATTCCTTCTCAGAGGTCTTTCCGGCTTCCAGAGAAGCACCAATCTCCAAAGCCTTGGCCACGGTGATGGTTTCGATTTCTGTGGGCTGAGGATCGGGATTTTCACTACTTGCGGCCTTAACGTTGAGCGTATAGGTAACTTCCTGGGCTTCGTACTTGTCATTACCGGCAAAGTTAGCAGAAATAATTGTGCTACCTTCAGCAACAAGTGTGATTACGCCATCAGCAGCGATAGTGGCCACTTCTGTCTTTGAGCTTGAGTAGGTAACAGGCAGATTATTAGGATTGGCTAATTCGGGGAAAAGGTTGTCTTCAGCACCAATCGTTACGCTTCTCGAACCAGTACCCCAAGACAGGCCAGCACCTTCCTTGGCACCAGAACCCTTCTTGTAGATTTCAATCTTGGTAATCTGAGTGTTGTTAGCATTGGTGACCTTAAGAACATAAATAGTACCAGCAGCCTGATTGGCTTCTGCAATCTTATAATTGTAAGTTCCTGTAGCACCCGTTGTCTCAGTGCTTACAGCAGTCTCACCCACGAAGATATTCTGAGTGACTTTTCCACTGGCTCCGGCGCGACCCGTAACCTTAATCATCTCTACATCAAAGCTAAAGGCAGAGAAAGTAAGCGTAGCATCCTGCTTGCCAAAAATCAGATAACCATCTTTCGTGTTTACCTTGTGTCCATTAGCAGCATTGATTGTGATAGTTACGCCACCGTTAGTGTAAGACTTCTCTGTCTTGTCATAGTCTGTAGGCAAGCTCCAGGGATTTTCAGCACTCGTGAAATCTAATGTCACTTCCTGTGCCATGGCGTTAAAACCTACCATAGCAAGGGCAGCTACGAAAAAAAAGCGTAAAGTTTTCTTCATAATGTTTTGATTTAAATGTGTTAATAATAATGATTATGTGCTGCAAAATTACAATTTTTTATTGGATTGGCAAAGCAATAGCCGCATTTTTATTTAGTCATTATAAGATTTAGAGAAAATTATTTGGTTAAACCGATATTTCATCGTATCTTTGCAGCAAATA
>CAMOTK010000173.1 GCA_946625715.1 uncultured Prevotella sp.
ACACCATGCGCCTGAAGCCCAGCTACCGCAACTTCAACATCATGAACTCGCAGGAGCAGATGGACGTCTACCGCGAACTGGAAGACAAGGGCTGGCTCAACTTCTCCGACACCTACCGCTCGGCAGAGAGCGGCGTCTACGGACGCATGTACCACCTGACCAACGAGTACAACAAGGCCGATGGCACCTTCGCACTCTTGAACACCGAAGAAGCCCGCAACGCCTATCTGCGCGAAGCCGAATACCGCAACACCAGCTGGTTCGACGAGCTCTTCTCGTCGGCCATCCAGCGCAACCACTCGGCCAGCATCTCGGCAGGCACCGACAAGGTGAACTTCTACGGTTCGCTCAGTGCCATGTTCGACCCGGGCTGGTACAAGCAGAGCAAGGTGGAGCGCTATACAGCCAACATGAACACCAACATCAAGATGTCCGAGCACCTCTCGCTCAACCTCATCTCCTTGGGCAGCTACCGCAAGCAGCGCGCTCCTGGCACGCTCAGCCAGTCGACCGATGCCGTCAACGGCGAGGTGAAGCGCGACTTCGACATCAACCCCTACAGCTACGCCATCAACTCGTCGCGCACGCTCGACCCCGACGTGTTCTACACCCGCAACTACACGGACTTCAACATCAAGAACGAGCTCGACAACAACTACATCGACATCGACAAAATCGACCTGAAGTTCCAGGGCGAAATCAAGTGGAAGCCCCTGCGCGGACTGGAGTTCAGCGCCCTTGGCGCCGTGCAGTACACATCGGCCACACAGGAGCATCAGGTGATGGAAGGCTCCAACCAGGCCATGGCCTATCGCACCATGCCCGATGCCGTGGTGCGCGAAGCCAACCCCTGGCTCTATCTCGACAAAGACCAGCCCAACTCGCTGAAGTTCAGCATCCTGCCCAGCGGCGGTATCTACATGAAGACCGACAACAAGATGCGCAGCGTGGACTTCCGCTTCACGGGCAACTGGAACCACGTGTTCAACGACACCCACATCGTCAACCTCTTCGGTGGCACCGAGATTGGCTCGGTCGACCGCCAGCGCAACTACATGCTCGGTTGGGGCATGCAATACACCAAGGGTGAACTGCCTTTCTACATCCTTGAGTTCTTCAAGAAAGGCATTGAGGACGGCACCGACTACTACACCCTCAACCACTATCGCAACCGCTCGGCAGCCTTCTTCGGCAACGGCACCTATTCTTATAAGGGCCGCTACATCCTGAACGGCACCTACCGTTACGAAGGCACCAACCGCTTAGGCCCCAGCCGCCAGGCACGCTGGCTGCCCACCTGGAACGTCTCGGCAGCATGGAACATGCACGAGGAAGCGTTCTTCGAGAAGCTGCAGCCTACTCTCTCCCACCTCTCGCTGAAGGCCAGCTACTCGCTGACGGCCGACCCCGGCCCCTCGTCGGTGAGCAACGCCACGGTGGTGCTACGCAACTACAAGCCCTACCGACCCTTCACCAACATTCAGGAGAGCGGCATGGAGATTGAGACGCCGGCCAACGAGAGCCTCACCTACGAGAAGAAGCACGAGCTGAACCTGGGCATCGACATGGGCTTCCTGGGCAACCGCATCAACGTGGCCTTCGACTGGTACAAGCGCAACAACTTCGACCTTATCGGTCTTATCTATACCTCGGGCATGGACGGCGCCATCTCGAAGATGGCCAACGTGGCCAGCATGAAGTCGCACGGCGCCGAGCTGACCATCACCACGAAGAACATCCAGACCAAGGACTTCAGTTGGGAGACCAACTTCATCTATTCATACGTCAAGACCGAAATCACCGACCTCGAGGCCGACGCCAACGTGGTGCAGCTCGTGTCGGGCCGCGGCTTCGCCCTGCAGGGCTATCCCGCCCGCTCGCTGTTCTCCTTCCGCTTCAACGGACTCGACAACCACGGTCTGCCCAGCGTGACCGACCAAGACGGCAACGTCGTCAGCTCGGGCAAGACGCTCAACTTCCAGTCGCAGGTGACCGACAACTTGGTCTACGAAGGACCCAGCGACCCCACGGTGACGGGCTCTTTAGGCAACGTGCTGCGCTACAAAGGCTTCCGCCTGAACCTGTTTGTGACCTATGCTTTCGGCAACGTGGTGCGCCTGAACCCCGTGTTCAGCAGCAGCTACAGCGACCTCGACGCCATGCCGCGCGAGTTCATCAACCGCTGGACCCTGCCCGGCGACGAGCAGAAGACCAACGTGCCCGTCATCCTGACCAAGCGCCAGGTGGCCGAAGACACGTATATGAGTGCGCTCTACAACGCCTACAACTACTCAACGGCCCGCATTGCCAAGGGCGACTTCATCCGCATGAAGGAGATTTCGCTCTCCTACGACTTCCCGAAGGAGTGGCTCAAGCCGCTGAAGATTAGCGACCTCTCGCTGAAGGTGCAGGCCACCAACCTGTTCCTCATCTACAGCGACAAGAAGCTCAACGGCCAGGACCCCGAGTTCTTCCAGGCCGGCGGTGTGGCCGCCCCCGTGCCCAAGCAGTTCACCATGACGCTCCGTCTGGGCATTTGAGGAGATTTTATGCAATTGAGAATTGAAAATTGAGAATTGAGAATTGAAAATTGAAAATTATGATTAGACTGCATCATATCACCAAGTCCTTAGCCATAGGCTGCGCCATCGTTGCTGCCCTGACCAGCTGCAACGACTATCTGGACGTGCTGCCCGACAACCGTGCATCGCTCGACTCCGACGACAAAATCACCGACCTGCTGGTCAGTGCCTATCCCAAGACCAGCGGCACCATGATTGCCGAGCTCTACAGCGACAACACCGACCGCAACGACGAGAGCAGCGCCTATGCGCCCTACCGGCCCACGCAGGAGCAGATAGCCACCTGGCAGGACGTGACCGAGATTATTCAGGACACCCCCTACTCCCTCTGGGACCAGTGCTACAAGAGCATTGCCGCCGCCAACAACGTGATTTTCGCCATCGAGAAGCTGGGACGCCCCGAGCGCCTCAATGCTCAGCTGGGCGAAGCACTGCTCTGCCGCGCGTGGTGCCACTTCATGCTGGCCAACGTGTTCTGCAAAGCCTATAGCCCCAAGACCTGCAACGAGGACCTGGGACTCACCTACATCAACCGCGTGCTCACCGAGGTAGACCCCGTCTATCCGCGTGGCACCATGGCCGACCTGTACAAGAACATCGCCGCCGACATTGAAGAGGGCCTGCCCCTCGTGAGCGACGAGCTGCACAGCGTGGTGAAGTACCACTTCAACACGCGCGCGGCCCACGCCTTTGCCGCCCGCTTCTACCTTTATTACATGCAGGACGACAAGTCGAACCTCGACAAGGCCATCTACCACGCCACACAGGTGCTGGGCAACAATCCGGCCGAGAGCCTGCGCGACTGGCAGTCGCTGGGCAAGATTACCATCGTCGACGGCCAGCGCGCCAACGCCTTCGTCAGCGCCGACAGCAAGGCCAACCTGCTCATCCTGAGCACCAACTCCTACTGGGAGTGGCTCTACGGTCCCACGGCCGTGGGCTTCAAGTACACCCACAACGACAAGATTGCCGAGACCGAGACGGTGAAGAGCCGCGGCTTCTGGGGCAACGACAACAACTTCCACTTCAGTGTCGACGTCTCGACCAGCGGCCCGAAGGTGCTCATGTACAAGCTGGCCATGTTCATTCAGTGGACCGACGTCACCAAGGGCACTGGCTATCCAAAGATGATGATTCCCGTGCTGACCACCGACCACCTCATCTTAGAGCGGGCCGAGGCCTACGCCCTGAAGGGCGACTACCAGAAGGCCTACGACGACCTGGCCACGTGGATGCACGCCTTCACGAAGGCCACCGTCACAGTAGACGCCACGCTGCTCAACGACATCTACGGCCCGCAGCAGGGCAGCGGCATGTTCAGCACCAAGGGCATGGCCTACTACACCCCGCAGGAGCCTACGCCGAAGAAGCGTCTGGACCCCGACTTCACGGTGACGCCCGGCGAGCAGGAGAACCTGATACACGCCATTCTGCACGCCCGCCGCGTGACCACCCTGCACGAGGGCTTGCGCTGGCAAGACGTGAAGCGCTACGGCATTGAAATCTACCGCCGCGCCAACAAGGACGGCAACATCACCGTCTACGACACGATGAAGAAGGACGACCCGCGCCGCGCCATCCAGCTGCCGGAGTTCGTCATCAAGGC
>CAMOTK010000174.1 GCA_946625715.1 uncultured Prevotella sp.
ACATAATCAGGTCGGCCTGACGGGGAGAGTTGCGCGTCACCTCGAAGCCGAAGCGTGCGAAGTCGTAGCGCGAGCAACCGCAAGCCATGAACTCGATGCCGCAGCACGAAGTGGCAAACGTCAGCGACCAGAGGGAGTTGGAACGTCCCCAGTTGATGAGCTGGTCGAGACTACCCGTAATCACATTGACGCCCCCCTCGTGGAGTTCGTCGATAATCTTCTCCAACGACTCGTTGTCGTTCCATTCCTCGTAGGGAATGCTCTTGATGTGCGGTTTCCTTACTTCCATTCCAAGTCTCCTTTCCGCCAGGCATACACCAGGCCTAATACCAGAACTACCAGAAAGAAACCAATGCTCAGGAGAGCCATCGCACCGAAGTCTTTCACGACTACTGCCCACGGGTACAGGAACACTGTCTCCACGTCGAACATTAAGAACAAGATGGCGAAGAGGTAGAATCCTATACTCACAGGCAACCAGGACGAACCTCGAGTAGGAATACCACACTCGTATGGTTCACCTTTCACCTTGTTATAGGATCGGGGCCCAATGAGCTTAGCGACGACGTAAGCTCCCGCCACCAATGTAATAGCCGTCAACAAGACGGTAATTAACAAAGTAAAATTCATAAATATAATGTTATAACAATTATGTTTTTTCTCGTTTGCTTATCACAAGCGGGTGCAAAGGTACAAAAAAATCCTCAATAAACTACATTTTCATGCGTTTTTCTTTAAGTCGCCAATAAGACTGGTGACATAGATGCGGTCCCAGTCGCGCTCATGGTATCGTTTTCCGTCGAAAAGAAGCACATCGACGTCGGCTTTCACGATGCCTGCCTGACGGTCGGCGGCGGTGCGGCCCAGGTCGTGCTCAATGGTTTTCAGCGCTTGCGTGAGCTCGTCAAACGACAGTGCGGTCGTTGCCTGGCAGAGCTGGTTCAGATAGCGGTCGGTGCGCGGGCTGTTGATGGGGTCGGTCCAGATTTCCCGGGAATAGAAACAATCAGAAAGAATCTGCCCGAGGCGCCTGCGCACCTCTTGCAGATTCTGTTCTTGTTGACGGTTGCTGGCCAACGAAAGGATGACGTCGTGCATCGTGCCGAACTATTCTACTTCCTCATGTAAGCGCTTCTTCACCTTGTCAACATACGCATCGATGACGGCCACGGCCACGATGTTGACCACATCGCGCACCGAAGCGCCGAAGTCGGTGAAGTGGATAGGCTTGTTGAGTCCCATCTGGATGGGGCCGATGATTTCCGCATCGGCACCGAGCATCTGCAGCATCTTGTACGACGAGCGTGCAGACGTCAGGTTGGGGAACACCAGCGTGTTGACGTCCTTGCCTTTCACACGGGTGAAGCCGTACTGCTCGTCGCGCAACTCCCTGTCGAGAGCGAAACCGAGCTGCATCTCTCCGTCGAGCGGCAGGTCGGGATAGTGGGTTTGCATATACTCCACAGCCGCCTTCACCTTCTTGGCGCCATCGCTCTGCGAAGAGCCGAAGTTAGAGTGGCTGATGAGCGCCACAACGGGCTTCTCGTTGAAGAAGGCCACCGACTCGGAAGCCAGCTTAGCCACATCGATGAGCGTCTCCGTATCAGGATTCTCGTTGACCAGCGTGTCGGCCAGGAAGAGCGTGCCCTTGGGCGAGTTGATGATGTGCATGGCGCCGAAGTGCTTGTATTCGGGACGAATGCCGATGACCTCGTTCACCACCTTAATGGTGTTGGAGTATTTCGTGTAGAGACCCGTGATGAAGGCGTCGGCCTCGCCCGTCTCGACCATCATCATGCCGAAGTAGTTGCGCTCGAACATCTTGTCGTTGGCTTCCTGGAAGGTGTAGCCCTCACGACGGCGCTTCTCCGTGAGGATGCGGGCGTAGCGTTCGCGACGCTCCTGCTCGCTGGGATGGCGCAGGTTGACAATCTCGATGCCGTCGAGATGCAGGTCGAGCTTTTTGGCCAGTTTCTCGATGACCTCGTCGTTACCAAGCAAAATGGGCTGACAGATGCCTTCGGCCTTAGCCTGCACGGCGGCCTTGAGCATCGTGGGGTGAATGGCTTCGGCAAAGACCACGCGCTGCGGATGACTGGCAGCCGTAGCATAGAGTTTCTGCGTCAGCTTGGTTTCCTGTCCCAGGAGCACACTGAGCGAACGCTTGTATTCGTCCCAGTCTTCAATGCGCTTACGGGCTACCCCACTCTCCATAGCGGCTTTGGCCACAGCGGCGCTCACCTCAGTGATAAGTCGAGGGTCGACGGGCTTCGGAATGAAGTAGTTGCGACCGAAGGTCAGGTTGTTCACCTTATAGACATCGTTCACCACATCGGGCACGGGCTGCTTGGCCAAATCGGCGATAGCCAGCACGGCGGCCATCTTCATCTCCTCGTTGATGGCGGTGGCGTGCACGTCGAGTGCGCCGCGGAAGATGTAGGGGAAGCCGATGACGTTGTTAATCTGGTTGGGATAGTCGGTACGACCGGTCGACATCAGCACGTCGGGACGCGCATCCATCGCATCCTCGTAGCTGATTTCCGGCACGGGGTTGGCCAGTGCGAAGATGATGGGGTCTTTGGCCATGCTCTTCACCATCTCCTTCGAGAGCACGTTGCCCTTCGACAGGCCCACAAACACGTCGGCACCATTGACGGCCTCGGCCAGCGTGTGGATGTCGGTACGACTGGTGGCAAAGAACTTCTTCTGCTCGTTCAGGTCCTGACGCTCGGTGGAGATGACGCCCTTCGAGTCGAGCATCACGATGTTCTCCTTCTGTGCACCCAGTGCCATGTAGAGCTTTGTACACGAGATGGCCGCAGCGCCGGCGCCGTTGACCACGATGTGCACCTTCTTAATATCCTTGCCGCACACCTCGAGGGCGTTCTTCAGTCCGGCAGCACTGATGATGGCGGTGCCGTGCTGGTCGTCGTGCATCACGGGAATGTCGAGCGTGCGCTTCAGGCGTTCCTCTATATAGAAACATTCGGGAGCCTTGATGTCTTCGAGGTTGATGCCGCCGAAGGTGGGCGCAATGCGCTCGACGGCCTCGCAGAACTTCTCGGGGTCTTTCTCGGCCACCTCGATGTCGAACACGTCGATGCCGCCGTAGATTTTGAACAGCAGGCCCTTACCTTCCATCACGGGCTTGCCGCTCATGGCGCCAATGTCGCCCAGTCCCAGTACGGCCGTACCGTTGCTGATGACGGCCACCAGATTGCCTTTGTCGGTATAGCGATAAGCATTGTCGGGGTTCTCCTGAATCTCAAGGCAGGGATAGGCCACGCCGGGTGAATAGGCCAGCGACAAGTCTGTCTGCGTGCGATAAGCCTTGGTGGGCTTTACTTCAATTTTGCCGGGTCGTCCGCTCTCATGATAGGCCAGAGCAGCGTCTTTAGAAATCTTTACCATACGTTGTGTTGAGTTGTTATTTTTAAAAAATCACGTGCAAAAGTAATAAAAACTAAAGAAAAACGTGCGGTTTTTTTTCTTTTTTTGTATCTTTGCACCGAAAAAGAGAGATACATATGTCAGAAACGAAGAACATTTCAGCTTATCGGCAGTCACTTCGCGACAAAATTCTCGAGGTGGCTATGCAGGCTTTTAGGGAAAAAGGCATCAAGGCGGTGAAGATGGACGACATCGCTGCCAGTCTCACCATCTCCAAGCGCACACTCTACGAAGTGTACGAGAACAAGGAGTGCCTGCTGCTCGAGTGTCTGAAGAAGTACAAGCACCTACACGAGAAGGGTGTTGAGCAGATGCTGCGCACCAAGCCCAACGTGATGGAGTACATCTTGGCGTCCTATCGCGACAAGCTGAACGATTTCCGACATACCAATCCTACCTTCTATTCCGACATGGTGAAGTATCCCAAGGTGGTGGAAGTGCTCCAGCAGGACCAGGACGTCTCGCGCCAGCGCTTTCTGGAATTCATGGAGCGCGGCATCAACGAAGGCTACTTCCGCGCCGACGTGAATTTCGACCTGGTGGCCCGCATCTACGAGGTCATCCTGCGCTTCATCATGGACGAAGAGGTGTATCGCGCCTACGACATCGAGGAAATTTTCCGCAGCGTCATCTTCGTTTCCCTGCGCGGTTACTGCACAAAGAAGGGCGTCGATGTGCTCGACAGCTTCCTCAATGAGTCAAATACCCGTTAAAGATTTACTATTTGACAAT
>CAMOTK010000175.1 GCA_946625715.1 uncultured Prevotella sp.
CTTTGCAATGTGTTTTTCATAGTATTAGATTTAAGGTTAACAAAGGTTGGGTCACAGCGGTGACCCTTTTTTTTGTGTAAAATATTTGGTATGGTAAATTTTTTTTTATAATTTTGCAGCATCAAAACATGTGGAAAAGACTCATATATAGCTATCTGTTCTTGCTGACAGTACTGATTGGCAGCTTGCAGGCATCGGCTCAGAAAGAGGTCCGGCACTACGACTTCACCGAGCCGCTCGGCCCGGAGTGGGTCTGCCTGGGCGACCCCGACAGTGTGTTCTTCACGCCTGAAGACAACTATCTGCGCGTTGGTACCAGTCTTTACCGTCTGTATGAGGACCATGTGCCCAACATTGTGGGCTTCGAGCGTCCCGACGGAGGCTTCTCGCTGAGTGCGCGGTTCTTTTTTCCCGACTGCTACAACCAAGACAATGCCGGTCTGGTGCTGTTCCAGTCGCGCCGGGGCTACGTGGCCCTGGTGATGCAGGAAGGCCGCGGCGGCATGCAGTTGCGCATGCACTACCAGTTTCGCGGGTGGCACATGGAGAAGACGGTCTACACCTTCGACCATCACCGCTCGGTCTATATGCGGGTGTCGGGCGACGGCGAGAAGTATCGCTTTGCCTATTCGCCCGACGGGCAGCAGTATGTGGAGGCCGATGCCATCGACTGTTCGCTGCTGACCCCTGCCGTGTCGGGCCTCGACGGTCGAGCGGTCATGGGGTTCCACGGTTTCCAGGGCAGCTATAAGTTCATGGCCGGCCGCAACACTTTTGAAGTAGACGATGTAGAATATCAACTTTATTAATCACCAAACAAAAACAGTTATGAAAAAGTATTTAGCAGAGTTAGTAGGCACATTCGTGCTGACGTTTCTGGGCTGCGGCGCAGCTGTTGCCCTGGGTTGTGGTGCCGACACGGCATCTATCGTAGGTACGGCCATCGCTTTCGGTCTGGCTGTTGTGGCTATGGCCTACACCATCGGCGGCATCTCGGGTTGCCACATCAACCCCGCCATCACGCTGGGCGTGTTCCTCAACGGCGGCATCAGCGCTAAGGACTGCGCCATGTACATGCTCTTCCAGGTCATCGGTGCCGTGCTGGCAGCAGCTTGTCTGGCTGGCATCGTAGCCACCGACCCGTCGCTGGTCATCACCACCGCTACGGGTGCCAACGCTTGCTCGTATGGCGTGGTCAACGGTCTGATTGTTGAGATTGTGCTCACCTGCCTCTTCGTGCTCGTAGTGCTGGGCGCTACGTCGAAGACCAACGGCGCTACCAACAACTTCGCCGGTCTGGCCATCGGTCTGTCGCTCATCCTCATCCACCTCGTAGGCATCCACTTCACCGGCACTTCTGTCAACCCCGCCCGCTCCATTGGTCCCGCCCTGTTCGAGGGTGGTCAGGCTCTGGCCGACCTGTGGGTGTTCATCGTTGGTCCGCTGGTAGGTGGCGCTCTGGCTGCCTGCATCTGGAAGCTCATCAGCGACGAGAAGTAATCGTCACCCCGTGTTGTGCATTTACCTAAAAATGGTGATTGCACAGTCAGAAAAAAGTGTGTACTTTTGCACCTGCAAAACGTGCACACTTTTTTATTTATTATAGTCATTATGAAAAGATTATCTACTCTACTTTTGGTGCTCACAGCACTTTTCTGCCTGCCGCAGAACGGACAGGCACAGGAAGCCGTGTTCGACTTCACCAGCCCGACTATTCGCGAGAACATCGGTGAAAAGCTGGCCGATGTGAAAGGAAACATCTACAACGAGACCTTCACCGCCGACGGCGTCACATTGCAGGTCACGAGTGGTTCGGCTCCATCAAAAATTTATGTCGACAACAACCGCGGTCAGAACCTTGTGACCTATAAGGAATACACCACGCTGACGTTCCGCGCTCCTGCGGGCCAATTCATTACCAAGATTGAGTTTACGGCTGCTGGCAATAGCAATATTAACAGCCTCACACCTTCGAGTGGCACCGTCAAAGGCATGGTGTGGGAAGGCAGTGCCGAAGGCGTGCGCTTCTCTCAGGGCGGCACATCCAATTTGGCCAATGCCAAGGTGACTTTGGCACAAAAGCCCGTGGCTTTGGATGCCCTGACCTACCAGGAGTGCGACAACATTGCCGCCTTCAACGCTTTAGCCAACGGCACCTATGCCAAGGTGAAGCTCACCGATGCTGAGGTGATTGGCCTGTCGGCCGACGGCTTCTCTACCGTGTTCGTGCAGGACGCCACTGGCGGCACCTGGCTGCAGTACACCTCGCTCAACGCCCAGCTGAAGGAGCAGACCAAGCTCAACGGCTACATCTATTGCGTGCGGCGTACCGCTTCGGGCAACTCGCAGATGAAGGAAGCTGAAGACACGCCCAACAGCGAGCTGCAGGCCGCAGACATCGACAACTACACCGTCCTCGAAGGCACACTGGCCGAACTGAACAAGGCCGAGAATCATGGCCGTCTGGTGAAGATTACCGGTGCCTCGTTTGTGGCTACCAGTGCTACGGCCGGTACGCTGAAGCAGGGTGATGCCGAGATTAAGGTGAACAATGGTGCCGTAACCGCCAACCAGCAGTTGCACAAAATCGACGCTACTTGGGTGAAGGACGAGACCAAGATGGAGAACGTCACCATCGTGGCCATCCTCGTGGCTACTTCGGCCACCAAGACGCAGCTGCTGCCCCTGTCGATGGAAGAGGTGAAGACCTATACCTTCGACTTTAAGAACAACCCCGAAAACTGGCCCGTCAGTACTGCTCTCTTCGACGACCCTGTCGGCGAGGTGAAGACGCTGACGGCTGCCAATGGCGTGGTGCTCACGTCGATACAGAACAACGAGTGGAATGCCAACCTGCTCTATCAGGCCGAGGGTGCCGACCCCGTGCTGCGTGTGGCCAAGGAGAACGCCTTCAAACTGGCTGCTCCCGAGGGTAAGGCCCTGGTGAGCGTGGCTGTCACGATGGCTTCTGGCACGTTCGACTTCACCGCTTCCAACGGCACCATTGCCGACAACGTGTGGACGGGCAATGCCACCGAAGTGGTGTTCACCACGACTGCCAACCGCTCCATCTCGCAGATTGATGTGGTGCTGGCCGACGAGAACGCCGAGACCGTGAAGCCTGCTGCCGCTGTCGAGGTGGCCAACATCGCTGCCTTCAATGCTGTGGCCGACGGCACCGTGGTGAAGCTCACGCTGACCAATGCCCGCGTCAATGCCAATAACGGCGGTAGCTACTATGTGGAAGATGCCAGCGGTGCCACGGTCTTCAAGGGCTTGAGCCTGACTCCCGGCACGCAGCTCAACGGCTACGTGGTGGGTACGAAGAGCACCGACAGCAGCATTGACTTTATGAACACGCCTGCCGTGGCTGTAGAGTATCAGCTGACGGCCACCGATGCCTCTACTTTCGAGGCTACGGAAACAGCGCTTGTAGGCACGGCGACAACCATCGATGAGGCTTGCCAGCAAGCCAGCTACGGCCGTCTGGTGAAGATTGAGAACGTCACCATCACTGGCAGCGGCCAGAACAAGACGCTCACCGATGCCGGAGGCAAGACCATGAAGGCCCGCGACTACATGGGCACGCTCTCTGAAGGATACGCTTGGCCTGAGAAGGCTGCCTCTGTCACGGGTGTGGTCGTCTACTACATGACGGGCTGGTTCATCATGCCGCTTGGCGATGCTGCCATTGTTGCCGATGCAACTGGTGTGCGTGCCGTCAATGCCGCGTTCGACGACGAAGAGGTCTACAACCTGCAGGGCGTCAAGCTCCAGGCTCAGCAGAAGGGACTGAACATTGTGGGTGGTAAAAAGATTGTGGTGAAATAACGCGAAGTTCTCAAAGAAAAAACTCCCGTAGCTCAATCGAGTTACGGGAGTTTTTCTATGCGGGGACTGGCCCAGATTTCAAAGAAACCGATGCTGCCGCTGTAGGGCTGCGTGAGCGAAACGACGCCGTAGATTTCCTGGTTCTGCGGGAATGTGTAGAGGGTCTGGTCGGGTGTGCTCCAGCCGCTCCATAGCGTCATGGGCTCTAAGCGCTGGGTGCTGATGTTCTCCGTGAGCAGGTAGATGTAGCGGTGGCCCGTGTCGTCGCCTTGAAAGCCCCAGTAGAACTGACCGTCCTCAAGATACTTCTCCTTGGGC
>CAMOTK010000176.1 GCA_946625715.1 uncultured Prevotella sp.
GCAGAGCAGGGTGAGGTCGTCGTTGGGGTCGGCTCCCTGTCGGTGCTGCTCCACCTGGCGCTTCATGTGTTCTATGCAAGCCTGGGCGCTGGGGAACGTTTCGGTGGCGAGGATGCTGAGCAGACGGTCGTCGCCAAACTGCTCCTGTTGCGGGTTCTCGGCCTCGTTGAGTCCGTCGGTGTAGACGAAGAAGTACTTTCCGCGTATGTCGCTGATTTCTTCGCCCACATAGTCAAGAGTTGGCCACAGACCGATGGGAGCGTTTGGCTCCATCTGGAGGAAACGGTTGTCGAAGACGGGCGGGTTGTGGCCGGCGTTGCAGAAACTGAGGTGGCCGGTGGTGAGGTCGACGAGCCCGATGAACATCGTGACGAACATGCCTTGCTCGTTGTCGGCGGCCAGTTCGGCGTTCAGTCGGTTGGCAATGTCGGCCGGCGTGAGCCGCTGCTTGGCCAGAGCGCGGAAGAGGCGGATGGCCTGGGCCATGAAGAGCGAGGCCGGCACGCCCTTGCCCGAGACGTCGCCCACGCAGAAGTAGAGTTCGTTGTTGTCGAGGATGAAGTCGTAGAGGTCGCCGCCCACTTCGCGAGCGGGCGTCATGGATGCGTAGAGGTCCAGACTTTGGTGCTGAGGAAACTGCGTGGGCACCATCGACATCTGTATGTCGCGCGCAATGCGCAGTTCGCTCTCAATGCGCTCCTTGGCCGTGGTGGTCTCTTCCAGCTGGTCGTAGGCCACGAGCAGTTTCTGGTGCTCCTGAGCCAGTCGTTGCTGGGCGCGGCGGCGGTGGAAGGTGTAGATGGTGAAGAACACGAGCAAGAGCACCAGTGCCACGGCGGTGGCTATGGACTGCTGGCGCGAGAGTGTGGCCTGCTGCTCGGCAATCTTGGCTTCTTTCTCCTGCGTTTCGTAGATGGTGGCCAGCTCGGCGGCATCGCTCTTGCGCTGGTACTCGTCGACGGAGTCGAGCAGACTGACGATGCGCTTGGCCGTGCGCAGTGCCTCGTCGCGCCGTCCGCTGTTCATGTAGGTGGTGAAGGCCAGCCCGATGTTTCCCTTCAGATAGTCCATCGAGATGGGCACGCCCAGTGCGCGGTCGAGCGAGTCGAGACGCTCCTGCAGGTCGGCCAGCTCGTTCCAGCGTTCGGCCGACTCGAGATAGGTGGCCTTGTCGAGCAGGCCGTTGTCGGTCTGCGCATAGTGGTAGGTCAGAAACTGCCGATAGTATTTGTCGGCTTCCTGCTTGCGGCCAGTCACGGTGTAGATGATAGCCCGGTTGGCTGCCAGTCGGGCCATCAGCTCGTCGGCACGCTCAGGCGGACAGTCGGGGTGCTTGGTCAGCCGTTCTACGGCCGTTGCCATGCGGTCGGTCCACTTCTCGGCTTGCTGATAGCGGTTGGCGTAGTTGCACTCCACGACGATGTTGTTGGCCGTTCCGGCCATGTTGTCGAGCATGCGCAGACTGCCGTCGTTCAGTTTCTCGAGCGTAGCATAGCCGCGGTCGAAGTTCTTCTCGGCTTCGTCGGTGCGGCCCAGCCACAGCTGGCAGGCCGCAATCTGACTGAGCAGTCGGGCGGCATACTGCTGTCCGGTGTCTGAAGCGTCTTTCTGTGCGACGCGGTAGCCCTTGGTGGCCACGGTCAGTGCCCCTTCCACGTCGCCTTTGTTGTTTTGCAGCGTGGTCAGCTCAATGCAGGTCTCGTAGAACTCGATGGGGTGGGCCGTCTGGAAGTGCTTGTCGGCCAGCGCTTTCTTATAGTAGAACTCGGCCGTGCGCGTCTGCTGCAGGTCGTGGTAGTGGTTGGCGCGTTTGTAGTTGGCCAGCGACTCTTCGCGGTCGCCGGTTTCGTTTTTTGTTCCGTATTGTCTGTTGCAGCTGCACACCAGCACCGTCAGTGCTATGAGCATCAGCCGTAGTCGAGTCTTCTTCATAGTGTTTCTTTAATCGATTATTCTGAGGCAGAGCAGGGTGAGGTCGTCGTTGGGGTCGGCTCCCTGGCGGTGCTGCTCCACCTGGCGCTTCATGTGTTCTATGCAAGCCTGGGCGCTGGGGAACGTTTCGGTGGCGAGGATGCTGAGCAGACGGTCGTCGCCAAACTGCTCCTGTTGCGGGTTCTCGGCCTCGTTGAGTCCGTCGGTGTAGACGAAGAAGTACTTTCCGCGTATGTCGCTGATTTCTTCGCCCACATAGTCAAGAGTTGGCCACAGACCGATGGGAGCGTTTGGCTCCATCTGGAGGAAACGGTTGTCGAAGACGGGCGGGTTGTGGCCGGCGTTGCAGAAACTGAGGTGGCCGGTGGTGAGGTCGACGAGCCCGATGAACATCGTGACGAACATGCCTTGCTCGTTGTCGGCGGCCAGTTCGGCGTTCAGTCGGTTGGCAATGTCGGCCGGCATGAGCTTCTCGGCGGCCAGTATGCGGAAGAGGCGGATGGCCTGTGCCATGAAGAGCGAGGCGGGAATGCCCTTGCCCGAGACGTCGCCCACGCAGAAGTAGAGCTGTTCGTCGACGAACAGATAGCTGTAGAGGTCGCCGCCCACCTCTTTGGCGGTGGTCATCGAGGCGTAGAGGTCGAGGTCGGGGCGCTTAGGAAACTGGCTGGGCACCATCGACATCTGTATGTCGCGCGCAATGCGCAGTTCGCTCTCCATGCGCTCCTTGGCCGTGGTGGTCTCTTCCAGTTGGTCGTAGGCTTCTTGCAGCTTCTTGTGGCCCTGCTCCAGTCGACGAATGAACCTGCGGCGGTTGACGATGATGTAGACCAGGCCGATAATCATGAGCGCGGCGGCCACCACCACTATCCACAGCATGATGATGCGCTGCTGGGCTTCGCGCTGCTGGGTCTGTGCCATCTCCAGTTCGTTGGAGATGCCGCGCAGGTTGTCGGTCAGTATGGTGCTGTTGATGGAGTCGTTCACCTCGGTCTGTCGGCGCAGCACGCGGTAGGCCTGTAGCGAGTCGCCGCGGAAGTCGTACACCTGTCGGAGATAGTCGTAGCGGTCGAGCGGGCTGGTGATGGCATCGGCCAGCCTGATGGCCCGTTGGAAGTTGCCTGAGTAGCAGGCGTGGTAGATTTCTATAAACTTGCCATAGATAGACGTCATGCCCTTCTGCTCCAGTTCCTTGTAGCGCTTGTAGTTTTCGAGGAAGGCCTTGAAGTTGCGCTGCTTGAACTCGAGCAGTCCCTTGAAGGCCGATGCGTCGCAGAGGGCGCTCTCGTCGGCCGACAGGCGCACGGCTTCGCCCGACCACTGCAGGGCCTGTTCGGGATATTTCTCGATGCTCACGTAGGCCAGGTCCATGTAGAGAGGCACCAGCTCGTCTTTCATGCCGAGCTTCTTCAGTTGCTCAATGGTTTCGAGGAAACAGGTGCGTGCGCCTTCCAGATTGTTGCAGTCGGCATAGATGAGGCCCAGTGCTCCGGTGCCCATGTACATGAACTTTTCTTGCTTCTTCTCTCGCATGTCGCGCGACATGGCCAGCGCCTCTTTGTAGGCCTGGAAGAGGTTCGACTCGTTCAGTTCAAAGATGACGCGGTTGGCCCATCCGTTGTAGTAGCTGCTCATGTCGCCCTGGGCCAGGCAGGCGTCCATGTAGGCTTTGTTGTAGTCATGAAACTGCTTGGCAATGCCGTGGTCGAAGTAGTAGTACATCGAGTCGAGCAGTTGCTCTTCCCTCGTTTTGTCGGTCTTTGCGGCCAAAGCCGTTGTGCTGGCTGCAAGGAGCAGCAAGCCGATGAGTGTTCGTAGGATAGATTTAGGCGTTGTGAGCATGTTCGGGTGGTTTTAGTTATTGTCAGGGAGTGGCCTATGGCCGCGTCTGTCCTTCGCCCTCGATGAGCCATTTGTAGGTGCAAATCTCCTCGAGAGCCATCGGTCCGCGCGGCCCGAGCTTCTGGGTGGAGATGCCTATCTCGGCACCCAGACCGAACTGTGCGCCGTCGGTGAACGACGTGGGCGCATTCCAGTAGACACAGGCGGCGTCGACGCGGGCCTGGAACGTGCGTGCCGTCTGCTCGTTCTCGGTGACGATGGCCTCGCTGTGGCCGCTGCCGTAGCGGTCTATGTGGTCCAAGGCCTCGCTGAGCGAGCCCACGGTCTTCACGGCCATCTTGTAGTCCATGAACTCCGTGCCGAA
>CAMOTK010000177.1 GCA_946625715.1 uncultured Prevotella sp.
TTACTCAGGCACCATCTACCAGCCTGGATGGTTCGGTTCCGACGATGACGAGAATGCACCCGGCATTGTCGTGGCCAGCTACAACGTGGCGCTGTTTGGTCGCGAAACGTCGGGCTTCAAGGCCGAGGACATCCTCTCGGAGCTGAAGCATCAGCACGTCGACATCGTTTGCTTCCAGGAGTATTCCGACTATGCCGGCGACAAACTCAACTCCAACAGTTACAAAGAATACTTCCCCTACATGGCCATGGGCTGTGAAGACATGGTGGTCTACAGCCGCTACCCCATCAAGGGCACGAAGAACATGAACTTCGAACAAACGAACAACAGCGCCATGTGGGCCGACGTCGACGTGAAAGGCAAGCAGCTGCGCGTGTTCAACGTTCACTTGGAGACCACTGGCATCAACCGCACCATGCACAAGGCGCATAAGATGCAGCAGCAAGGCATGAACGTGGAGAACAACAGCGTGCTGAAAGCCATCTACGGCAACTATATGCTGGGCATGATTGCTCGTACCGGACAGGCCAACCAGGTGGCTATGGAGATGCGCGACAGCGAGAAGCCCATCATTCTGTGCGGCGACTTCAACGACGTGCCCTACTCTTACGTCTACAACACCATGAAGGGCGACTTGGTCGACGGCTTCAAGGAGTGCGGCAAGGGCTTCATGTACACCTTCCGCGGCAACAAGAAGGTGCGCATCGACTACATCTTCCACGACAAGTCGTTAAAGGGCATAAGCTACTACCGCAAAGACCTGACCTACTCCGACCACTATCCGGTGTTCATGAAGTTGTCTTTGTAAGGCAGAAAACCAAAAGAGCAGCGTGTTTCGCTGCTCTTTTGGTTATACGATCTTGAAACGTACACGGAACGAATGTTCCTGCTCGTCCCAGTTGGTGCCCAAGAGTTCGAAGCGCCCTATCTGCGCCGTCGAGCGCACGTGCTTGCCAATGCAGGGACACACGTCGTAGTCGCCTATGCGCACCAGCCGGATGGTTTCGCTGGCATCGTCGGGCAGACGGTCGAGCGTTATGCCCTCGGGCAAGTTGTCGCGTGTGACGAACTCGAACGTCACGGGCAGGTCCTCGGCAATCAGCTCGTTCATGCGCGTCTCAATGAGCTTCTCTTCCTTGCGGTCGGGCTTGCGGTCCATGCGGAAGCTCATCTTGCTCTTCTTGCGCTCCACGTGGGCATTGAAACTGCGGCCGCACCCGAAGAGCCGTATCATCGTCTGGTTCAGCAGGTGTTCGGCCGTGTGGGCAGGCGGAAATTCTTCCTTGTTGTGGTCGTTCAGGATATAGTCGTCCATAGTCTTTCTGTATCTACAGTTTGAATTTCAGTACCACGCCGTTGCGCGCTTTCAGGGCGATGGGCAGTTGGCCGTCTTTCTTCAGTTGCAGCTTCAGCTTCTCGCCCGTCATGAGGTCTTCGGCCTCGGCCGTCTTCTCTTTGATGGCCAAGAAGTCGAAAGCGTGGGCCGGAATGGTAAGTTGCATCTCCAGAGGCTCATCGTCGAAGTTGGCCACCACCAAGAGCAGCTCCTTACCGGCCTTGCGCAGGAAGGCATACTGGCGGAAATACTGACCGTTGACGTACATGAGGTCGAACATGACGCCCTCGCCCACGGCCTTTTCCTTTCGGGCAATGGCGAGCACGCGCTGATAGACGCCGAGCAAGTCGCGGTCGGCCTCTTCGCGATGCAGCGACCAGTAGTCGAAGATGGTGGTGCGACCGTCGTGACCGCTGAAACCTTCCTGGTCCATGCCACGCTCGCCCCACTCCTGTCCGGCGTAGAGCATGAAGGGATTCTGCTGCATGAGCACGTTGACCATCAGCGCTGGTACAGCCTTGCGGCCGTCGGCGGCAAAGAAGTCGCTGGCAATGCGCTGCTCGTCGTGGTTCTCCAGGAAGTAGAGCATGTGGTCGCGAATGTCGTCGGTCTGTTGCCAGGCCCAGGTGATGGCATCGGTGTTGCGGCGGTGGCACACCACGTCGCGCATAGCGTCGTACATGCCCACCTTGTCGTAGAGATAGTCGAAGCCCGAGGCAATGTAGTGGCGGTACTCCTGCGGATTGTAGACCTCGCCCACGAACACCAGTTCGGGATACTTGGCCTTCACCTGCGCCGTAGCCCACGCCCAGAAGGCGGCAGGCACCATCTCGGCCATGTCGCAACGGAAGCCGTCGATGCCCTTAGCAGCCCAGAAGAGCAGGATGTCGAGCATCTTCTGCCACGTAGAAGGCACGGGGTCGGGCTGTTGCAGCGAGCTGGGTGTCTGGCCGGCATAGTAGTCTACGCCGTAGTTCAGTTTCACCGTCTCGTACCAGTCGTTGCGACCGGGGGCATTGTCGAAGTGGTCGTTGCCCGTGGCGCGTGCAGGCATCTCCTCGTAGGGGTCCTTCTCGCCGTGATACAGGTCGAAGTAGGGCGAGAACGGCTGTCCCGGACAGTAGTAGAAATTGTTTTGCAGGTCGAAGCCGTTGTTGCAGTTGTCGCCTTCGCCCAAGTCGCTCACGCCTTTAGGCTTGGCGATGCTCCGATACTGGCGCGCTACGTGGTTGGGCACGAAGTCGATAATCATCTTCAGGCCTGCGCGGTGGGTGCGGCTGACCAGTTTTTCGAACTCCGCCATGCGCTTATCCACGTCGACGGCCAAGTCGGGGTCGACGTCGTAGTAGTCGGTGATGGCGTAAGGCGAGCCTGCCCTACCCTTCACCACAGCCGGATGCTGGCGGGGAATACCGTAGGCGGTGTAGTCGGTCTGCGTGGCGTGGCGAATGACGCCCGTGTACCACACGTGGCTGATGCCCATTTCGCGCAGTTGCTTGAGCACGGTGGGCGTAAAGTCATTGAACTTGCCGCAGCCGTTCTCTTCGATGGTGCCAAAAGGTTTACGCGTCTGCACAGTATTCCCATGCAAACGCGTAAAGACTTGGTAGATAAGAATCTTCATAAAGCCCAAACTTCAAACTTCAAAATTCAAACTTCAAACTTCAAACTTCAAACTTCAAAGTTCAAAGTTCAAAGTTCAATGCCATGAGCGCTGACCTCTTTGTTGATTTTTGCAATCATGCCCTGCAGGGCCTTGCCGGGGCCACACTCCGTGAAGTCGTCGGCACCATCGGCAATCATCGACTGCACGCACTGTGTCCAGCGCACCGAGCTGGTCAGCTGGGCAATGAGGTTCTGCTTAATCTCTGCAGCATCGGTATGGGGCTTGCCGTCGACGTTCTGGTAGACGGGGCACTTCGGTGTCTTGAACTCGGTCTGCTCGATGGCGGCCTGCAGCTCGTCCTTGGCGGGCTGCATCAGCGGCGAATGGAAGGCGCCACCCACCTTCAGCGGCAGGGCACGCTTGGCACCGGCAGCCTTCAGCTGCTCGCAAGCCTCGTTGATAGCCTCAACGTTGCCCGAGATGACCAGCTGGCCGGGGTTGTTGTAGTTGGCGCATACCACCACATGGCCTTCGCGATTGATGCCGGCGCAAATCTCTTCAACCTTCTCGTCGGGCAGACCAATGATGGCGGCCATCGTTGAAGGCTGGGCCTCGCAGGCTTTCTGCATAGCCATAGCACGGGCATAGACCAGCTTCAGACCGTCTTCGAACGACAGTGCACCGGCAGCCACCAGAGCCGAGAACTCGCCCAGCGAGTGACCGGCAGTCATAGCAGGCTGGAAGGCGTCGCCCATGCAGAAGGCCGAAATAACTGAGTGCAGGAACACGGCGGGCTGAGTGACCTTCGTCTGCTTCAGGTCGTCGTCGGTTCCTTCAAACATGATATCGGTGATTCTGTAGCCCAGAATCTCGTTAGCTTTCTCAAAAAGTTCTTTGGCTTGTGCGTTGTTGTCGTACAGGTCTTTGCCCATACCCACAAACTGAGCTCCCTGTCCAGGGAAAACAAATGCTTTCATTTTAGACTATGTTTATGATTACTAATTCTTTGCGGCTGCAAAGGTACGCATTTTTCGCGATATGTGCAAATAAGTGGCACTTAATTCTCGTAAAGTGCCGTTTTACAACTCGTAAAGTGCCGTTTTACAACTCGTAAAGTGC
>CAMOTK010000178.1 GCA_946625715.1 uncultured Prevotella sp.
CAGTCGCATAATATTATTCGCTGAATGCCAGTTGTGATTTCAGCTCAGGGTCATTGATGACGAATGCCCCCTTATGTGCTCTGGCCCACCTCATGAATGCACTCCTTGCGGGTTTCTTCGAGTTGACGGCTCTGTTTTCGGCCATCTTAGCCTTTCTTTCTTCGTGTGACATAACAAATACGTATTTGGGTTGAATATTCGGGTGCAAAGGTACAAAAAGTTTGTGAATAATGCTTCAAATTTAGAAATAATTTAGTAGGTCAAAGTTCGCATCGTGACTTATTTTCTGAATATGGAAAAAGCGGCAAAAGTTGGCCAATGGTAAAGATTTTTGCCAAATTTTAACACTTCCACGGCGGTGATTCTGGCCGAAAAGCGGGGGATGTTTTGGTGGAAACGACTGGTTTTTTGTTCCGAAACGGGCATCTTCCTCGATGACTCCACCACCGCTTTCGACAACTTATCGATGAGTTGCCTGAGCCGATGGCCGTTTTATGGTGAAAATCAGCGCCAACCGGGACGGAAGTTAGCGATAAGTTTTGCGCCAGTCATCGACAACTTGCAGGCCAGAGAGCGATGACTTTTCTGCTACTTATCGATAAACCAGGCCTTAAGTTATCGATAAGTGGCACCCTGACTTGTCGATGACTTTCGGCGAGGTTATCGATAAGTTGGGGGGTAACTTATCGGTAAGTTGGCCGAAAAAGGGCTTTTCCGGCCAAAAAGTGCCTGGAAACAGGGGCACAAGAAGGGCCGTTTTTGCAGCCAACTGATGGTCGGCGGGCAAAAACGGCCCTGTTTCGTAGTTGTTTTGTCAGTTCTTTTCTTAAAATGTTAAAAGTGCAACGCGACCGCTCTCTACGCCTTTTCCTGCTCGCGTGCAGCCTTGTTCTGCCTGAGTTCGGTCAGACGTTCGTTCTTGTGCTTGCGTGCCAGATGTATCTGATAGCGATAGACGGCGCAGGCCGCAACGAAGTAGACAAACACATGGACCCAGAGGATGCGGTACTCCTGGGCCACGTCTTGCAGCGAGGCGCCCATGGAGTTCAGACGGATGTAGGCACGCACGCCGAAGGTCGACGGGAACAGCCACGACACACCCTGCCAGAAGCCGGGAATGTTGGACTGCGGCCAGCTGGCACCGGCCATGAAGAGCAGCGGCACACTGACGAAGACCATGAGCAGCATGACGTTCTCGCGATACTTCACCATGCACGACATGGTCATGCCGAAGAAGATGCACGCCAACAGATAGGGGAACATGATGACCATCAACGGCCACCACTCGGCCAACTGCGGGAAGTGGAACAGGCGCGGCACACCAGCCACGAGCCAGGCGGCGATGACGGCGTAGATCATGAAGTAGCAGAGCGCCTTGCCCAGCACGATGCGGAGCGTGCCGTTGTAATGACGGCTCAGGGGCACCAGCCAACCGTAGCGGCTCTCCTCGCGAGTGGTGCCGGCCGAGAGGCCTATGCCCAGGGCAAGGGTCTGTTGCAGGATGAGCATCAGCACACCGGGCAGGATGAACGAGCCATAGCCGCCCGAGGGGTTGAAGAGCGGCACGTCGTCGACAGCGAGCGGCTGGGTGGAGATGGCCTCTTCGCGGGCGGTGTAGTTGCGCCCGAGCTTGGTCTTTATCTGCTTGCCCATCTCCATGCTGACCATCTGTGCCGTCTGGAACACGGCCTTGTAGCCCAGCATGAGGCTCATGTCGCAGTAGACACCGACGGTGGCCTGCTGCAACCGGCTGACGTTGACGTCGAAGTCGGCCGGGAAGTAGTAGATGCCGCGCACCAGCTGTCGGCTGATGAGCGACTTGGCCTCGTCCATGTCCTGAGCATAGAAGGCCACCTTCACGTCGGGCGAGGCATCGCACATGCGAACAAACTTTCGCGAGAGTGCCGAGTGGCTGTGGTCGACCACCACCACGGGCACCTCTTCCCATTTCTCATTATTATATATCCACGAGTAGAGCAGCGGATAGATCAGCGGTACGACGAAGAAGAAGATGATGACTCCCTCGTCCTTGAACACCTGTTTCATCTCTTCGCGCCAGACGAAGCAGATGTCTTGCAGACTATCGTGGATGTTACGGAATATAGACATAGTTGAGCATTGCGTTTTTGAGTTTCTTCACCACAAACCAGGGCAGCAGCGTGAACGCCAGCAAGGCCACAAAGTGGAACCAGGCCTCGAGCAACGGGAAACCATTGAGGACCGTGATTTGATAAAGCATGTAGTAATGGCGCAGGGGGAACAGCCACGACAGCGCCTGTATGGGGGCGTCCATGGCCATCAGCGGGAAGGCGGCACCACACATGGAGAAGCTGAGCACGCCCCACAGCGAACAGATACTGAGCGACATGCGCAGCGAGGGAGCCAAGCCGAAGGCGAAGATGCCGAAGCCTTGGGACGAGAGCACATGAATGAGGCCCAGGAGCACGAGCATCCACGGCCCGCCCACATGGGGGAAGCCCAGATGGATGAACACATACCACTCATAGCTGTAGACCACGGCCAGCCAGATGAGCGTCTGGGGCACGAACTTGCCTAAGAGGGCCAGATAGATATTGTTGTCGGCCATGGCCAGCCACTCTTTCGACGTGCCAAACTTAATCTCGTTGCCAAGGGAATAGGCCGAGATGAGGAAGATGAACAGCATAATCATGCCCGGCACGAGCATCGTGGTGAGATAGATATTGTAGCTCGACCACGGATTGGCTATCTGGTGCAGGTCGACACGTATGGGCTGCAGCACCGTCTGTATCTGCTCGTCGGTGGCTCCGCGGGCCCTGAGCATGGCTTGTCCCACGGCGGCCGAGCCCAGCGTAGAGATGGTTTTCAGGTCCTTCATCACCATGGCGCCCGTGGTGAGCGACGTGTTGGTGTAGTAGTACGAAATCTTGGGCTGACGACTCGAGAGCAGGGCCTCGGTGGTGCCCTTCGGCAGATAGAGGAATCCGTAGATTTCGTTCTTCTGAATGGCTCGTCGGGCCTCGGTCAGACTGGGATAGCGGGCCACGACCTTCGACATCTGGAACGCATCGAGGCGTCGGGCCAGCGAGCGTGTGGTAGAGGTGTTGTCGAGGTCGACCACACCCACGGGCAGTTCCATGGGCAGTCCGTCGTCCATCAGCGAGGTGAAGAAGAGCACCGTGCCTAAGGGGAAGAGCACCATACAGAACTGATAGATGTGATTCCGCTTGAGAATCAGCAGTTCACGCAGCAGGATATGAAAGAATCGTGTCAGCATTTACTTCACAATCAGCGACATGCCCGGGCGCAGTCCCTCGAACTTCTCGGTGGGACGGGCCTTCACTTCAAACGTCTTCAGGTCGAACTGTCCGTTGGCTTTCGTGGCCTTCCAGACAGCATAGGAGCCTTGGTCCTTCATGTAGTAGACCTTCATCTTCACATCCTTGTTGAAGGCGGGGACAAAGGCGGTGAACTCGGTGCCCACCTGCATGCCGTTGAGCTGGTCTTCGCGCACATTGAAGGCGCCCCACATGTCGTCCATCAGCGAGATGGTCATGATAGGACTGCCAGTGCCCACGAGCTCGCCCACCTTCGGGTAGATGCTGCTCACCTCGCCGGCCATCTGGGCCGTCTGAACGGTTTCGCCAATGTAGCTCGTCACTTCCTGCACGGCACCTTTGGCACGGTCGTGCTGGGCCATGGCTGCCAGCTTCTCTTCCTGACGGGCACCGTTGACGGCCATGTCGTACTGGCTCTGGGCGGCTTGGGCCGTGGCTTCCATGGCTTTATAGTTGGCATAGGCCTCATCGCGCTTCTGGGCGCTCATCACACCCTCGTCGAAGAGCTTCTGCACGCGGTTGTACGACTTCTCGGCAATCTCCAGACCGGCCTTGGCCTTCTGCAGCAGCTGGAAAGCACCCTGTATCTGCTCCTTGCGGGCACCGTTTTTGGCCATCTGCTCCAAGGCGGCAGCGCCGGCCTCAGCACCTCGGGCCTGAGCCATCTTGGCTCTCACCTCGGGTGCATCGAGAATGGCGAGCGTGTCGCCCACGTGCACGTAGTCGCCTTCTT
>CAMOTK010000179.1 GCA_946625715.1 uncultured Prevotella sp.
TCTTTCACACGCACAGCCTTCTTTTCGTCGCTGGCGCCTAAGGAGCCTTTCTTCACGAAGTTCACCTTGGGCGTCACCAGGATTTCGTCTTTCAGTTGGCGGGTGATTTCCTTGTTCAGTCGTACCAGGGTGGGGTAGTCGTCGGTGGTGAGCTGGCTCAGTTCCACGTCGATGGTCATCGTGTCGCCGTTCTCCTTCGTCTCGAGTGTGATGAGGAAGTCGGTGCTCAGTTCGGGGAACTTCATGAGAATCTTCTCAATCTGTATGGGGAAGATGTTGACGCCCTTGAGGATAATCATATCGTCGCTGCGACCTTGCAGGCGGGCAATGCGGCGGTGATGGCGGCCACAGGGGCACTCACCGGGCAGGAAGCGCGTGAGGTCGCGGGTGCGATAGCGCAACAGTGGCATGCCCTCGCGGTTGATGGTGGTGAGCACCAGCTCGCCCAGTTGGCCGTCGGCTACGGGTTCGAGCGTCACGGGGTCGATGATTTCCACGATGAAGTAGTCTTCCCAGATGTGCAGTCCGTTCTGCTCCTGACATTCAAAGGCCACGCCCGGGCCCATCATCTCCGAGATGCCGTAGGAGTTGTAAGCCTTCACGCCGAGGTTCTGCTCAATGCGCTGGCGCTGCTCTTCGCTGTGCGGCTCGGCACCGATGCAGAGAATGCGCAGTTTGGTGTCGCGACGCGGGTCGACGCCCTCTTCGCGCATTACTTCGTAGATGCGTGAGGCGTAGCTGGGAATGGCGTGGAGCACCGATGTGCCGAAGTCCTTGATGAACTTAATCTGTCGGGTGGTGTTGCCAGCGGCAGCAGGCACGGTGAGCATGCCCACGCGCTCGGCACCATACTGGAAGCCCAGTCCGGCAGTGAACATGCCGTAGCCGGCAGAGTTCTGGAACACGTCGTCGGGGCGCGAACCTACCATCCACAGACAGCGAGCCACGGCGTTGGCCCACTCTTCGAGGTCTTTCTGCGTGTGGAGCACCACTGTGGGATTGCCCGTTGTGCCGCTCGACGAGTGCAGGCGTGTGCACTTGGTCAGTGGCACGGCAGCCAGTCCGAAGGGATAGTTCTCGCGCAGGTCTTCTTTCGTGGTGAAAGGCAGGCGTCGCACATCGTCGAGCGTACGGATGTCGTCGGGTGTGATGCCCAGTTCCTTGAAGCGACGTTTGTAGAAGTCTACGTTCATGCAGAGGTCGATGGTCTTCTTGAGACGTTCCATCTGCAACTTCTCCAGTGCCTCGCGAGGCATGGTTTCCAGTTCCGGATTGAAGTAATTTGTGTTGTTAGCCATTATTGCGAATTATATTGATTTTCCGAATTCAAGTTGCAAAAGTATAAATAAAATGTGGCATGGCCAAATAATCTGTCGGAAAAAGTGCTTTTCAGGTTACAAAAGAAAAGAGCGCAGCCCGTTTTCGGCTGCGCTCTTTTGGCGATTAGTAGGCGTGGTCGGTCTTGATTTCGTCCTTGTCGAGCTTCTTGGCGTCGATTTTGCGCCAGCAGTAGACGATGTAGGCCAGCACGAAGGGCACGAGGAACGACACATAGAACATGGTGCGGAGCGTGAACTCGCTGCTGCATGAGTTCTGGAGCGTGAGCGACGACTGCAGGTCGGCCGTCGAGGGATAGTAGGCCGTGTTGTTCCAGGCCGAGAAGAGCAGCAGTGGCAGCACGGTGAGCACGGTGCCGATGCCAGCTGGCCAGATGCCGCCTACGTAGTTCTTGCTGACCACGGTCCTGATGATGCCGTAGAGCACGAGCACCACGCCGATGAGGAACACGGCGGTGAGGTACCACATGTCCATCATGTTGTGCAGATACTTGTAAGGCTCCATGTAGATGTAGCCGTATTCGTTTACGGCATAGCCGTCTTTCAGCAGTAAGTGGACGAGGTAGGCCACGAACAAGAAGACGAAGGGTACGGCGTTGCCCAGCAGACGGGCGGAGCCACGCGAGCGGATGTCTTCGTCGGCCACGTTGTTCATGACGTAGAGCACACCCAGTGTGCGGGCCAGGAACATGACGGCCATGCCGAACACGAGCACCCAGGGATTGAACAGGGCGTCAATGCCGTGCCAAGCGTTGGCCCAACGGCTGATGATAGGTGTGATGGCAGCATCGTCTACGAGGTTGTTTTTCTCGACGATGAAGTTGGCACCCTCGAAGAAGGTGGCTACGGCGCAGCCTAAGAGCAGCGGGCCAAGCAGGCCGTTGAGCACCAGGAAGAACCGGAACGTCTTCGGACCAAACCAAGCAAAGCGGCCAGAGTCCGAGCGGCTCAGTTTGCTTTGGAACTCATAGCTCACGGCCTGGAGCACAAACGTGACCAGGATGGCCATCCAGAGCCAGTAGGCGCCGCCGAACGATGTGCTGTAGAACAGCGGAAACGAAGCGAAGAATGCGCCGCCGAAGGTGACGAGCGTGGTGAAGGTGAACTCCCACTTGCGTCCTGTGGAGTTGATGACCAGCCGTTTGCCCTCCTCTGTCCAGCCCAGCGAGTGCATGCACGAGTTGGCTCCCTGCACGAAGAGTAGGAACACGAGCAGTGCAGCCAGCAGTGAGACGATGAAACACCAGTAGTGTTGCAAAAAGTCGTATGTCATAGTCTTATCGTTTTTTTTAGTTGTTAGACATTTCCGGCCCCTGCTTGATTTGCTTCAGCAGAATGTTGATTTCCACGGCCAACATGGTGGTGAAGAGAATCAGGAACAGGAAGAAGGTGATGATGACGCTCGAAGAGTGCAGGTCGCTCACGGCCGCCCATGTGGGCAGCATGTCCTGAATGGTCCAGGGCTGTCGGCCAAACTCGGCCACGAGCCATCCGCTCTCGCTGGCAATGTAGGCCAGCGGCACCAGCACGATGGCAGCCACGTAGAACCACTTAGACTGTGCAGTGATGTCTTTCTTGTAGACCAGGAACAGCGTCACGGCAAAGAAGAGGATGAAGAGACATCCCAGGCCGACCATGATGCGGAAGGCCCAGAAGTTGACGGGCACGAAGGGCACCACCTCCGACTTGTCGCGTATGTAGCCATAGCCGAAGTAGGGCATGTTCTCTTCCAGTTGCCGGCGCAGCACCGATGCTTTCTCCTCCTCGCCGTCTTTCTTGGCCTCGCGATAGCCGGCCAGAGCGGCGATAGCCTTCTTGCCACGCGCCATCTTCTCTTCTACCGACAGTTCCTTGGTGCCGTCGGGCCGTGTGTAGCCGTTGAGCAGGTCGTTGATGCCCGGCACGTAGCCGTGCGGATTGTTGGTGGCCATGACGGAAAGGGCGTAGGGCATCTCCAGCTTCAGTGCAGGCGACGCCTCGTTCTGGTAGTCGGGCTGCTGGAAGGGGTTGACCCAAGCCACGGCCGTCAGCCCTTGGTCGGTGCCACCATTGTAGAGGGCTTCCATAGCAGCCAGTTTCATGGGCTGCACCTTGGCCACTTGCTGACCGCTGATGTGGCCTGTGAAGGCAGCGCCGAGCGCCGCAATCAGGCCTACGCAGGCGGCAATCTTGATGCTTTCTGTGGCCATCTTCTGCTCGCGCTTCTTCATGAGATACCAGCAAGAGACGGCAACGACGAACACGGCGCCGACAATCCAAGCCGAGATGACCGTGTGGCAGAACTTGCCTACGGCGAAGGGCGAGAAGGCAACGGCCAGGAAGTCGACCATCTCGTTGCGCATGGTGTCGGGGTTGAAAGCGCATCCCACGGGATACTGCATCCATGCGTTGGCTACGAGAATCCACCAAGCCGAGATGGTGGCGCCCAGACCGGTGAGCCAGGTCGATGCCAGGTGGAAGCCCGGCGACACTTTCTTCCACCCGAAGTACATCACGGCCACGAATGTCGACTCCATGAAGAAGGCCAGGATGCCCTCGATGGCCAGTGGCGCACCGAAGATGTCGCCCACAAACCAAGAGTAGTTCGACCAGTTGGTGCCAAACTCAAACTCGAGTATGATGCCCGTGGCCACGCCCATGGCGAAGTTGATGCCGAAGAGCTTCTGCCAGAACTTGGCCGTGTCTTTCC
>CAMOTK010000180.1 GCA_946625715.1 uncultured Prevotella sp.
GGTGCAGCCGATATCCTTTTCTTCATCGACAACATCTTCCGTTTCACGCAGGCCGGTTCCGAGGTGTCGGCTCTGCTGGGCCGTATGCCTTCGGCCGTGGGTTATCAGCCGACGCTGGCTTCCGAGATGGGTGCCATGCAGGAGCGAATTACCTCTACGAAGAAGGGCTCAATCACCTCAGTACAAGCAGTTTATGTGCCTGCCGACGACTTGACCGACCCTGCGCCAGCCACCACATTCACCCACTTGGATGCTACGACGGTGCTCGACCGTAAGATTGCCGAGCTTGGTATCTATCCGGCCGTCGACCCGCTGGGTTCCACGTCGCGTATTCTCGACCCGCTGATTGTGGGTAAGGACCACTATGAGTGCGCCCAGCGCGTGAAGGAGATTCTGCAGCGCTACAAGGAGCTTCAGGACATCATCGCTATCCTTGGCATGGACGAACTGTCGGACGAGGACAAGCTGACGGTGAACCGCGCCCGCCGCGTGCAGCGCTTCCTGAGCCAGCCGTTCTCAGTGGCCGAGCAGTTCACAGGTCTGCCTGGCGTCATGGTTCCCATCGAAGACACCATCAAGGGCTTCAATGCCATTCTCGACGGCGAGGTAGACGACCTGCCCGAGCAGGCATTCCTCAACGTAGGTACCATCGACGATGTGAAGGCCAAGGCCAAGAAGCTGCTTGAGGCTGCCAAGGGGTAAGAGAATTGAGAATTGAGAATTGAAAATTGAGTAATTATGTTGCAACTTCGTATAGTATCGCCCGAGAAGGTTGAATTCGACGGAATGGTTGAGAGCGTCTTAGTGCCTGGCACAGCCGGACAGTTTGAGATACTGCAAGACCATGCGCCCATCATCTCCACGCTCCAGCAGGGCGTGGTAGAATATGCGACGGCCGACGGCAAGTCGAGCCTCACTATTCTTGGCGGTTTCGTGGAGGTGCAGAAGAACGTGGTGAGCCTTTGTGTGGAGATAAGCTCCTGACACATGGGCTGAAGAAGCGGACAAGACAGAACAAGAAGCATGGTAACAGACAGCGACAAACTGAGTAGGCAGTACATGATGCAGCAGCTGGCATTGGCCTTGTTGCTCTTTGTAGCGGCTTATGTGGTCGACCTCAACTGGCCCCGCGAGGCCCTGTTGTCGTCGGCTGTCGTTGGTGGCAGCTTTGTGGCTGTGCTGGCGCTGGTTATCGGCATCGTGTGGTGCCGTCTGGCCAAACATTCGCCCGACAGTCTGCCAACCTTCTTCATGGCTGTTTCCAGTTTCCGCCTGCTTCTGGCGCTGTTGGTCATGCTGATATACTATCTGACGACCACCGGGGCCACGATGATGACCTTCTTCCTGGTGTTCATGGCGTTCTATCTGGTCGCCCTGGTTCACCACACAGTGTTCTTTGCCCGCGTCTCGAACCGCTCCTGACGGGCACAAAAAAGTTTGCTTATACATATTATTAATTAATAAATGAAACACTTAAAGTCGATCATACTGCTCATGATGGTAGCGCTGCTGCCGATGCCGCTTCTGGCCGAAGAGGGTGGTGAAGGCGAGGCTCTGGACATTCCCGAGATTGTACTGGAGCACCTGTCCGACTCCTACGAGTGGCACATAGCCACCTACCAGGGACAGCATCTGAGTCTGCCGTTGCCCATCATTGTGCGTAGTGAGAATACCGGCGAGTGGCACTTCTGTACGGCCCACAGCTTGCCCGAGGGCTTCTTCTTCAGCGAAGAGCACCACGGCAAGATATACGAGCGCATGGCCGATGGCAGCGAGGTGCGGCCCTTAGACCTGAGCATCACGAAGAGCGTGCTGCAGATATGGATAGTCGTGGCTGTGCTGATAGTCATCTTCCTGTCGTGTGCGCGTTGGTACAAGAAGCACGATGCTCGCGCTACGGCTCCCGGCGGTTTCGTAGGCATGATGGAGATGATCGTGATGACCATCCACGATGACCTGATCAAGTCGTCCATCGGCGAGAAGCACTACAAGCCGTTTGCGCCTTATCTGCTCACGGTGTTCTTCTTCATCCTGACGTGTAACCTCATCGGCCTGTTGCCCATCTTCCCTGGCGGTGCCAACGTGACGGGCAACATCAACATCACCTTCTTCCTGGCCCTGTGCACGATGCTGGCTATCAACATCTTTGCAGGCAAGGAGTACTGGAAGGAGATATTCTGGCCCGAGGTGCCGCTGTTTCTGAAAGCCTATCCGGCTCCTATCATGCCGGTCATCGAGCTGTTCGGCGTGTTCACCAAGCCGTTTGCGCTGATGATTCGTCTTTTTGCCAACATGATGGCAGGCCACGCAGTGATATTGAGTTTCACGTGCGTGATATTCCTCGGTTGGTCGATGGGCGTAGGCTTTGGTCTCGGTCTGAATACGTTCAGCATCATCATGCTTCTGTTCATGAACCTGCTCGAGGTGCTGGTGGCGTTTGTTCAGGCCTACGTGTTCACGATGCTCAGTGCTGTGTTTATTGGCCTTGCCCAGAAGGAGCACGGCGCCGAGTAGCCAATTAACAAAAAACAAAGAATCAACAAAATAATTATTAACAACTAAAAATTTTAAAGAACTATGATTTCAGCTTTATTTTTAGCCGAAGGTCTGGCACAGCTGGGCTGCGGTATTGGTGCAGGTATTGCAACGATTGGTGCAGGTATGGGTATCGGTAAGATTGGTGGCAGCGCCATGGACGCTATTGCCCGTCAGCCCGAGGCAACCGGTAAGATTCAGACGAACATGATTCTGACATCGGCCTTCGTCGAGGGTTGCGCCCTGTTTGCCATTGCAGCTTGCGCCTTCCTTATCAAGTAAGGTCCTGAGGCCTTTACAATCCCTGAGTTTAAGAATCAAAAACGAAATTTGCGAATGGATTTCAGTAAACTGCCAGCAATCCTCACCCCCGATCTGGGACTTCTGTTCTGGATGCTCTTGGCGTTTGCGGTGGTCTTCTTCGTGCTTGCCAAATACGGTTTTCCTGCCATTGTCGGAATGGTAGAGGAGCGTAAGAAGTATATCGACGAGAGTCTGCTCAAGGCCCACGAGGCTACCGAGCGCTTGGAGAACATCAAGCAGGAAGGCGAGGCCATACTACAGGAAGCCCGCGACCGTCAGGCCCAGATACTGAAGGAAGCCGCTTCCACGCGCGACGCCATTGTGGAGCAGGCTCAGCAGAAAGCCCGTGAAGAGGGTGCCCGTCTGCTTGGCGAAGCCAAGACTGCCATTGAGCAGGAGAAGCGTGCTGCCATCGCCGACATCCGTCAGCAGGTGGCCGCTCTGAGCGTTGAGATAGCCGAAAAGGTGCTCCGCCAGAACCTGAAGGATGACCAGTCACAGATGGATTTGATTGACCGAATGCTGGATGAAGTTTCTGCTAAGAAGTAATTGCGTATGGATATAGGAGTAATATCGGTTCGCTATGCCCGCGCCCTGTTGAAGTGTGCGAGTGAACAGCAGTGCGAAGACTCTGTTTACGCAGAGATGCAGCGCTTGGCGAAGAGCTATGCCGATGTGCCGCAGCTGAGGCAGACGATAGACAATCCCATGCTCTCGAAGGATAAGAAGGAGCAGCTGCTGCTGGTAGCCGCCGGCAGCGATGTTAGCGCTCTGACGAAGACCTTCGTCGGCCTTGTGCTGAAGGAGGACCGCGAGACGGTGATGCAGTTCATTGCCAATTCCTACGTCACGCTTTATCGCCAGCAGAAGAACATCATCCGTGGCCGACTCATCACCGCAGCCGTCGTGTCGCCTGCCACCGAGCAGAAGATGCGCCAGATGGTGGAGAGTAAGACTAATGGGACTGTTGAGTTCGAGACGGAGGTGGACCCCGACATCATCGGTGGCTTCATCCTGGAGTACGACACGTTCCGTATGGACGCGAGTGTGAAGTCGAAGCTCAACACGATTCTACAAACACTTTGTTAAATATTGAACATTGAACATTGAAGATTGAACATTATATGCGCACTGACAATCAAATACTGATTCTCACAAAGGCTTTCGCTCTTCGGATTATA
>CAMOTK010000181.1 GCA_946625715.1 uncultured Prevotella sp.
CTACGACGACCGCATCGACCCCGTTGGCGCTTGCGTAGGTGTGAAGGGTAGCCGCGTGCACGGCATCGTGCGCGAGCTGGGCAACGAGAACATCGACGTCATCAACTACACCAGCAACATGCAGCTCTTCATCCAGCGCGCTCTCTCGCCCGCCAAGGTGAGCAGCATCACCCTCGACGAAGAGAACCACAAGGCTGAAGTCTACCTGCAGCCCGAGGAAGTGTCGATGGCCATCGGTAAGGGCGGCATGAACATCAAGCTCGCCTCGATGCTCACCGAACACACCATCGACGTGTTCCGCGTAGTCAACGACTCCGAGGCCGACGAGGACATCTACCTCGACGAGTTTGCCGACGAAATAGACCAGTGGGTCATCGACGCCATCAAGCGCATCGGACTCGACACCGCCAAGGCGGTACTCAACGCACCACGCGAAATGCTGATTGAAAAGGCCGACCTCGAAGAAGAGACCGTCGACCACCTGCTCGAAGTGCTCCGTGCGGAGTTTGAGTAATTATCAATTATCAATTGTCAATTATCAATTATCAATTTGAATAAATGGGTATCAGATTAAATAAAGTATTAACAGAACTGAACATAGGACTTCAAACGGCAGTTGACTTCCTAAAGAACAAAAAGAGTCTGGGCGAGATTCGCGACGACGTCAGCCCCAACACCAAGATCAGCGACGAGCAGTACAACGCACTGGTCAACGAGTTTAAGGGCGACAAGGCCGTGAAGACGCAGGCGGCCACCCTCTTCCCCAAGAAAAAGGAGAA
Source organism: uncultured Prevotella sp. (assembly GCA_946625715.1). Classification (GTDB taxonomy): domain Bacteria; phylum Bacteroidota; class Bacteroidia; order Bacteroidales; family Bacteroidaceae; genus Prevotella. Next base: position 780 of record CAMOTK010000181.1, read on the forward strand.
GAAGACGACGGAGAAAGCCGTCACCGAGACTGAGCAGAAGATGGCACAGCGCCAGACTTTCAAGCCCATGGGCAAGATTGACCTCGACGCACTGAACAAGCCGAAGCCTGCTCAGAAACCCGAGCCTGCTCCTGCTGCTCCTGCCGTGAGCCAGAAACAGGAAAAGCCCGCCGCCACAGTGACTGAAAAGCCTGCTGCACCCGTTGCAGAGAAGCCCGCTGCACCCGTTGAGCAGAAGGCAGAACCGAAGGCAGAACCGAAGGCAGAGCCTGCTGAGCCCAAAGCCGAGAAGCCTGCTACGGAAACGGTGGCACCCGAACCCGCCAAGACGCCCGAGCCTGCAGCTGAAGCCAAGATGCCCGAGACCAAGGAAGAAGCGCCTGCACCACAGGCTGCTCAGGGCCCGGAAATCTACACGCTGAAGAGCGAGGCCAAGCTGGCTCCGAAGGTGAACGTGCTGGGCAAGATTGACCTCTCGGCACTGAACCAAAGCACACGCCCGAAGAAGAAGTCGAAGGAAGAGAAGCGCAAGGAGCGCGCCGAGAAGGCTGCACAGGCCAACGGCGAGAAGAAAAAGCGCGAGCGCATTCGCACCGGCAAGGTCGACATTGAGGAAGCTGCCAAGCAGCAACAGCAAGGTCAGGGCCAGGGCAAGAAGAAGAACAAGGGCGGCAACCAGAACTTCCAGGATGCCAACACGCAGCAGGGCGGCGGCAAGAAGAACAAGAAGAACCGCCAGCAGCCCAAGCCGCTGGAAGTGAACGAAGAGGACGTGGCACGCCAGGTGAAGGAGACACTGGCCCGCCTGACCTCGAAGAACCAGAACAAGAAGGGCGCCAAATACCGCCGCGAGAAGCGCGATGCCGTGCAGGAGCGCATCAGCGAGGAGATGGCCGAGCAGGCAGCACAGAGCAAGGTGCTCAAGCTGACCGAGTTTGTGACCGTCTCGGAGCTGGCCACGATGATGAACGTGGGCGTGAACCAGGTCATCGGCACCTGCATGTCTATCGGTATCATGGTGTCTATCAACCAGCGTCTCGACGCCGAGACCATCAATATCGTGGCCGAGGAGTTCGGCTTCACCACCGAATATGTCAGCGCCGAGGTGCAGAACGCCATCACTGAAGAGGAAGACGACGAGAACGACCTCATCAGCCGCGCACCGATTGTGACGGTGATGGGCCATGTAGACCACGGTAAGACGTCGCTGCTCGACCATATCCGCAACACCAACGTGATTGCCGGTGAGGCCGGTGGCATCACACAGCACATCGGTGCCTACAACGTGAAGCTGAAGGACGGCCGACAGATTACGTTCCTCGACACACCTGGTCACGAGGCCTTCACGGCCATGCGTGCCCGTGGTGCTCAGGTGACGGATATTGCCATCATCATCATTGCTGCCGACGACTCGGTGATGCCTACCACCAAAGAGGCCATCGCCCATGCACAGGCAGCCAACGTGCCTATGGTGTTTGCCATCAACAAGATTGATAAGCCGGGTGCCAATCCCGACAAGATACGTGAGGACCTGGCCAACATGAACCTGCTCGTTGAGGAGTGGGGCGGCAAGTACCAGTGTCAGGAGATTTCGGCCAAGAAGGGCATTGGCGTCGACGAGCTGCTCGAAAAGGTGCTGCTCGAAGCCGAGATGCTCGACCTGAAGGCCAACCCCAACCGCAAGGCTACGGGCTCGATTATTGAGAGCTCGCTCGACAAGGGCCGCGGCTACGTCAGCACGGTGCTCGTGAGCAACGGCACGCTGAAGGTGGGCGATGTGGTCATTGCCGGCACGGCCTGGGGTAAGATTAAGGCTATGTTCAACGAGCGCAACCAGCGCATCACCACCGCCGGACCGGCCGAGCCTGCCATCATCCTCGGTCTGAACGGTGCGCCCACCGCCGGCGACTCCTTCCACGTGATGGAGACCGAGCAGGAAGCACGCGAGATTGCCAACAAGCGCATTCAGCTGCAGCGCGAACAGAGCCTGCGCACAACCACGAAGCTGGGTCTCGACGAGCTGTCGCACCGCATTGCACTGGGCGAGTTCCACGAACTGAACATCATTGTCAAGGGCGACACCGACGGTTCTATCGAAGCCCTGAGCGACTCGTTCATCAAGCTCTCGACAGAGAAGGTGAAGGTAAACGTCATCAACAAGGCCGTGGGCCAGATTTCGGAGAACGACGTCATGCTCGCATCGGCCTCGCAGGCCATCATCGTTGGCTTCCAGGTACGTCCGTCGAGCGAAGCCCGCCGACTGGCCGAGCACGAGGGTGTGGAAATCAACACCTACTCTATCATCTACGACGCTATCGACGAGGTGAAGTCGACCATGCAGGGCATGCTCGACAAGGTGAAGAAGGAAATCATCTCGGGTATGATTGAGGTGAAGCAGGTGTTCAAAATCTCGAAGGTGGGCACCGTGGCCGGTGGTCTCGTCACCGAAGGCAAGGTGCACAACAAGGACAAGGCCCGCGTCATCCGCGACGGTATTGTGGTGCACACCGCTCCTATCGACGCCCTGAAGCGCTACAAGGACGATGCCAAGGAAGTGGCCACGGGCTTGGAGTGCGGTATCTCGCTGGTCAACTTCAACGACATCCAGGTGGGCGACATGATTGAGACGTTCACGGAGATTGAAGTCGAGCAGAAGCTCTAAACGAGCACTCGACCTCAAGTCGCTTGCAAGGCAAGAATTGATAATTGACAATTGACAATTGAATGAGCGAAAATAACAATGCGTTTGTACGGCAGGTGGCCGAACAGAAATATGAGTTCGGCTTCACCACCGACGTACATACAGAAATCATCGAGAAGGGCCTCAACGAGGACGTCGTGCGCCTCATCTCAGCAAAGAAGGGCGAGCCCGAGTGGATGCTCGACTTCCGCCTGAAGGCCTTCCGCTACTGGAAGGAGCAGACGGAGCCAAAGTGGGGCCACGTGCATGTGCCGCCCATCGACTATCAGGCCATCAGCTACTATGCCGACCCTACAGCCAAGAGCCAGAAGCCAAACGCCAACAGCCAAGAGATTGACCCCGAACTGGAAAAGACTTTCGACAAATTAGGCATACCCCTGGAAGAGCGCCTGGCACTCTCGGGCAACACGGCCGTCGACGCCATCATGGACTCGGTGTCGGTGAAAACCACGTTTAAGGAGAAGCTGCGCGAGAAGGGCGTCATCTTCTGCTCCATAGGCGAGGCCATCAAGGAGCACGGCGACCTGGTGC
>CAMOTK010000182.1 GCA_946625715.1 uncultured Prevotella sp.
TTTCAAATTTCAAATTTCAAAATTCAAAATTCAAAGAAAAAACTCTGTGTCTCTGTGGTGAATCAGCAGGACCTTACTTGCGCAGTTCGGCCGGAATGGTAGGCATGGCACCGTTCTGCGTGCAGACAAAGGCACTGACCTGCACGGCCAACTTGTGGGCCTCGGCCACGGGCTTGCCACTGAGGATGGCTGCACAGAACGAACCGGTGAACGAGTCGCCGGCGCCCACGGTGTCGGCCACTTCCACCTTCGGCGTCTCCTGGAACGACATCTGGCCGGGCGTGAACACGTAAGAGCCGTTGGTGCCACAGGTGAGCACGAGCATGTCGAGATTGTACTTGCCCAGGATGAGCCAGCACTTGTTTTCTATGTCGAGACCGGGATAGCCGAACATGCGGCCGATGAGCACCAGCTCCTCGTCGTTGATTTTCAGCACGTTGCAACGGCGCAGCGACTCCTTGATGATGTCTTTGTTATAGAAGTTCTGACGCAGGTTGATGTCGAATATCTTCATGCAGTCCTTTGGCGTGGCGTCGAGGAAGCGATGGATGTTTTCGCGGCTGACCACGTTGCGCTGGGCCAGCGAGCCGAAGCATACGGCACGGCACGAGCGGGCAATGGCCTCAATCTCGGCCGTGAAGGGCACGTTGTCCCACGCCACATTCTCCTTGATGTCGTATGTAGGAATGCCCTGCTCGTCGAGCGTCACCTGCACCGTGCCCGTAGGATAGGGCACGCGGGGCATCTCGTAGTTCAGCCGATGCTCTTTCAGGGCGTCGATGGTCTCATCGGCCAACTTGTCTTCACCCAGGGCGCTGACGGCCACGGTGTTTTCCGAACCCAGGAACTGACCGGCATGATAGGCGAAATTGGCCGGTGCGCCACCTAACTTCTTTCCTTCGGGAAGGACATCCCACAGGACTTCTCCGAGTCCTACTACATAACGTTTTTCCATAACTTATTTTAGGTTTTTAATGTTTCACTTGAGGAATATAACTGAACAGATAGACCACGCCGACAAACATGATGGCCACGGCACCAGCCTGACCGAAGGCGTCGCTGGCAAAGCCCATGAGCAGCGGGAACACGGTGCCGCCGAAGAGGCCCATAATCATGAGGCCGCTGACCTCGTTCTGCTTGTCGGGCACGGAGAGGAGCGCCTCTGAGAAGGCCATCGAGAAGATGTTGGAGTTGCCGTAGCCCACGAGCGCAATGGCCACGTAGAGCACTTCCTTGGTCTGTCCGCCGAACATGAGCACCATGCTCAGGGCCATCATGACGACGCTGATGATGAAGAACCAGCGGGTCTTCAGCACGCGCAGGAAGAACGAGCCCGTGAGCGCGCCGATGGTGCGGAAGATGAAGTAGAGCGAGGTGGCGAAGGCAGCCTCGTTGAGCGTCATGCCCACGCGCTCCATGAGCAGTTTGGGGGCGGTGGTGTTGGTGCCCACGTCGATGCCCACGTGGCACATGATGCCGAAGAACGAGAGCAGCACGATGGGCTTGCCCAGCAGGCGCAGGCAGTCCATGAACGACGACGACTTCTTGTCCTTGTCAACGACTTCCTGGATGGGCGTGGCCCACAGCAGCAGGGCGGCCAGCGTGCCCACCACGAAGTAGATGAGGAACAGCACGCGCCAGTCGTAGCCCAGCGAGGGTATGGCCTGAGTGGCGCCCCACATGGCCAGATAGGGAGCCAGGAACGAGGCGATGGCCTTCACAAACTGTCCGAAGGTGAGGGTCGATGCCAGGTTCTTGTCGCCAATGATGAGCATGGCCAGGGGGTTGATGCTCGTCTGCATGAGGGCGTTGCCGATGCCCAGCAGCGAGAAGGCCACGAGCATGATGCCGAAGTTCTCGCCAAAGAGGGGTATGAGCAGCGACACGACGGTCACTACGAGCGAGAGGAGCACAGTGTTTTTGCGCCCAATCTTGTTCATGAGCATGCCCGTGGGCACACTGAAGATGAGGAACCAGAAGAACACGAGCGAGGGGAACACGTTGGCCACCGAGTCGCTCAGTCCGAGGTCTTCTTTCACATAGTTCGATGCAATACCGACGAGGTCGACGAATCCCATGGCGAAGAAGCACAGCATCACGGGAATCAGGTAGATAGTTTTATTATTGTTAGCCATAATTCTCAATTTTCAATTCTCAATTCTCAATTCTCAATTTTCAATCTTCAATTTTCAATCTCATAAATCGTCGCCTTGCCGCCCTTCACCTTCAGCGTGTTGTAGGGCTCCGAGGGGAACACGAGGTTGGTCATAGCCATCTTGCCGTCGGCGTCGAAGGCCTCGATGCTGCTCTTGTCGATGAAGATGCGCAGCTGGCGGATGTTGCCATACACGGGCGCCGTGGTCTTGCAGGGGAAGGCCTCGCTGAAGCTGGCGTAGGTGCGCGTGCGGTCGGTAGAGAAGGTGTGGGCAGCGGCGTCGTAGGTCATGACGAGCTGCTCGCCGATGCTGTTGGAGAGCACTATCTCGGCCGTGCCCTGAAGGTCGACCACCAGTTCGCACGTGCCCGGCAACTTCTTCACGGCCTTGCCACGCAGGGCGTCGACTTCCTTCGAGGGCGTCACGCTGCAGTAGGTCTGACCCTTGTATTCAAACAGGCCGAGGTCGCGGGGCAGCGAGTTGGCCGAGCGAAACTGCTTGGTGGGCACCTGGTTGGCATACTGCCAGTTCGACATCCATGCCAGTGCAATGTGGCGGCCGTCGGGGGCGTTGTCGAAGGTGACGGTGGCGTAGTGGTCCTTGCCGTAGTCCATCCAGCGCGTGTCGGTGTGCTCGCAGGTGAACTTATGGCCGTCGAAGTCGCCAATGAAGTATTGTGTGGCCGAACCGCCGAAGGGGCCGCCCGGGTTGATGTTGCAGATGAGCATCCACTTCTGCTTGTCGGTGCCGCGCACCTGCAGCTTCATCAGGTCGGGACACTCCCACACGCCGTCGTGGCAGCCCAGCTCCTTGCCGAACGACGACTCGTAGGTCCAGTCCTGCAGGTTGCTGCTGCTGTAGATGTGCATCTCCTGACCCACGGCCAGCACCATGTTCCACTTCTGAATCTCGGAGTTCCAGAACGCCTTCGGGTCGCGGAAGTCCTCTTCCTTGCTCACGAGCACGGGGTTGCCGGCATACTTCTCAAACGTCATGCCGCCGTCTTTCGACACGGCCATCGACTGCACCTGGCTCTTTCCGGCCGAGGTGTAGAAGGCCACCACGCGGTCGTTCTTCTTGTCTACCACGCACGAGCCGCTGAAGATGCTGCCCAGGGCGTCGGCCTCGATGGCCGTGGGCTGTGCTTCCCAGTGGATGAGGTCTCTTGACGTAGAGTGTCCCCACGTCATGTTCTCCCACTGCGAGCCGTAGGGGTTCCACTGGTAGTAGAGGTGATAGACGCCGTCCTTGTAGAACATGCCGTTGGGGTCGTTCATCCAGCCGTAGCGGGGCGAGTGGTGATAGGCCGGGCGGAAGCGCTCGCGGTTGGCGGTGTCGAAGGTGGCGCTCTGCTTCATTTCGCGCCAGCAGAGGAAGTCTTTCATGGCGCCGGTGAAGCGGCGGTCGCCGTGGAACGTGATGTCGAGCAACAGCTGCTTGGCACCGAAGCGCTCAATGTCGAGCGGCACGTAGTAGTCCACCTGGTCGACGGCCAGTTTCACATTCAGTTCCTGCACTTGCTGGTTGTTGGCCAGCACACTGATGGTTGCATTCTCTTCGCGCTCCTGCACGGGCAGCAACAGGTAGTGTTGCTCCACGGCGATACTCTTCATGGCGTGGTTCTTGCCCAGTATTTTCTGAGCCTGCATCTGCAGTCCGGCCAATGGCATCATCAAGATGGCGAGTGTCAAAAGTTTCTTCATTTTTCTTTCGAGTCTTTGGTTTTTGGGTTATTAACTGCCGCAAAATTACCATTATTGTGCCTTTTATCCTTAAAAAAATGATACAATCACTTAAAAAAATCGTTCATTGCACGATTTTTACATGCAATGAACGTTATTTTTTCAAGGGC
>CAMOTK010000183.1 GCA_946625715.1 uncultured Prevotella sp.
GAGGCCCTCGCAAGGGCCTCGGCGGTTGCTGTCTCAGAAGGATGAAACAATATAATAAAAATATATATGAACAAAAAACTTTTAGCAATGGCCGCTGTCGCCATGATGACAGTCATCTGCGCTCAGGCGCAGGAATTAGAAACGGATGATTTAGAAATGATAGAAACGATGACTGGTGCCGTTCGCCAATTCGTTGGCGACACCGAGCAAAGTGACGACCTTACTATGCTCGCCATCAAATACAGAAACATGACCGGCAGGGCGTGTTGTGGTTAATGCTTCAGCTGCCTGACGGGGAAGGTGAAATAGGTATCGGGGAAGGGCTCGTCCTTCAGCGTGAAGTGCCACCACTCGGTGTCGAAGGGCTTGAAGCCGTGAGCGAGCATGGCGCGGCGCAGAATCATTCGGTGCTCGAACTGCTGGGCGGTGATGCTACGCTTTGGCACTGACGGACTCTTGCTATTGTCACCAGTGTACTCTCCAGTCTCGGGGTTGCCGCAGAAGTCAGGATGGCTCTCAGGGCCGAACCAGTCGAAGGTGCCGCCCATGTCAAGTTCCTTCTCCGTAGTCATGTCGAAGAGCGTCAGGTCAACGGTTGAACCGCGCGTGTGACCGCTCTTCAGGCAGATGTACTCCTGGGGGAAGAGCACGCTCTTGTCGAGGTCGGGATAAAAATAGGGCTTCATCTTGGTATCCTGAAGATCCTGCGCCCAGCGCACGAAGTGGTCAACGCCCTTCTGCGGGCGATAGGCATCGTAGATTTTCAGACGATAGCCCTGCGCGATCAAGTCGTTGCTGACGGCCTTTAGGCTGTCGGCGGCCTGACGCGTCAGCAGGGCCGTCGGCTCTTCATAGCCGTCGATGCGACTGCCCACGAAGTTGTACGTGCCGTAATAGCGAATCTCCAGGATGGCATCGGGCACGGCATCTGTCAAGGTTACAAACTGGCTGCTGTCTTCGGTCGGACTGACCACCATGCCGTTGTCATCATTGCTACAGCAGGTGAACACACAGGTGCCGCAAATGATTATGAGGATGGCGGCGAACATCCAGTTGATGATCTTTTTCATTTTTATTGCAGTTGTTGTTATTAGTTTCGTGAATCTGCATGCAAAGATACAACTTTTCCGCGAATAATCATGCCAATGGGCCGAATCTTTTTTATCAACTATGGATAACCTTCCTCCTATAACACATGATAAATCCACAAGGGTCGTAATGCGGTAAAGCCAAACGCGGAAAAACAAAGAAAAGCGAGCGTTTCTTTGGCTTTTCACCAAATTGTTCGTACCTTTGCACCGATGAAAAGAAATAGAATATGCTTGCTGGCAGTAGCATTGCTTGTCTTCACGACCTCGCTGACGGCACAGTCACTGACCCAGGCAGAGCGCAGGGCGAGGTTGGACAGTGTGCTCACGATGCGATACTACAAGACACCTTACGACACGAACTATGTGGTGCGCCCGGAGGGACGGCTGACGCTGAAGGTGAGGATGAACCAAACGGGCAACTCGTTCCATGCGAAGGGCACGGTGGACGATGTCTACGCGAAGGCTGACCTGAGCACCAGTCACAAGACCACGTTCTCGATCTCGGCCATCTATCGTGGCATCGGCATCGGCTTGGCCATCAACCCATGGAAGTGGGGAGGCATCTATAAGGACTATGAGTTCAACCTCAACTACTACAGCAGCCGCCTGAGCCTCGACCTCAGTTACCAGCGGTCGGAGTCGCTGACGGGCGACATGCTGTTCGACGATGTGCCGAAGCGCCTGGAGCAGGGCGACGTAGCCATGAAGATGCTCAACGCGGCGGCCTACTACACCTTCAACCACCGGCGTTTCTCCTATCCGGCAGCCTTCACGCAGAGCTACATTCAGAAGCACTCGGCAGGCTCGTGGCTCGCCGGCATCAGCTATCAGGGAGGCAGTCTCAAGACCACCGACGAACTGCTGGCGAGGAATCCCAATGCTCCCGAAACGCGCATCTACATCGGCCACTTCGGCATCGGCGGCGGCTACGGCTACAACTGGGTGCTGGGACGCAAATGGCTGCTCCACTTCTCCATGCTGCCCACCTTCGTGGTCTTTAACCGCAACAATATGACCGTGCGCGGCCAGCGCAAGAAGGCAGAGCACATGCGCTTCAACATGATCTTCAACGAGCGTGCCGCCGTGGTCTATCAGTTCTCTCCCCGTTACTTCGCCGGTGCCACCCTCGTGATGAACAACTCCGTCTTCGACGACGAAAGGGTGGTGGTCAATCAGAACAAGTGGCGCGCCCGCGCCATCTTCGGGTTGAGACTGTGAATAATTATACATATAAATAGAAACGAGCAATGAAAAAGTTTTTTGTGATGGCAGTAGCCGCTATATTGGCTGCAGTGAGTACTCAGGCGCAGACGAAACGCTCGGACGACTTCCGGGCACGATAAACTGAAGGAGGTGGTGGTGATGAGCCGCCACAACATCCGCTCGCCACTGGCGTCGGGTGCCGACTATCAGCGGGTGACGCCGCATGAGTGGTTCCAGTGGTCATCGCCAGGCAGCCAGTTGTCGTTGCGTGGTGGCGTATTGGAAACAGAAATGGGACAGTTCTTCCGCAAATGGGTGGTTGACGCAGGGTTGTTGCCCGACAATTACCGCCCTGAGGGCGATGAGGTGTTGTTCTATGCCAACTCCCGCCAGCGCACGTTCGCAACAGCCAAGTATTTCTCTGCCGGTTTCCTGCCCTTTGCCAATGTAGAGATTACGCACAAGTTCGAGGAAGACAAGATGGATCCCGTGTTCACGCCGCAGTTTACGAAGATGAACGATGCGTACCGCCAGCAGGTGCTCGATGAGATACAGGAGAAGAATGGCGGGCCTCAGGCGTGGATGACCAGCGTACAGCCCACGCTGACACTGATGGAACAGGTGCTCGACATGGCGCAGTCGCCTGCCGCCAAAAACGATACGTTGCATTTCTGGTATGACGATACCCAATTCAAGATTGAGAAGGGTGACGAGCCGAAAATGACGGGTGGCTACAAACTGGCCAACAGCGTGGCCGACGCCATGGTGCTACAGTGCTACGAGAGCGAGGACTTCTCTGCTTTCGGCCATGCGCTGACTATGGAGCAGTGGCGCGACATCTGCGCAGTGAAGGAGGTCTACGACGGCCTGCTCTTCACCACCCACAGTGCTGCTGTCAACTTGGCCTATCCGCTGGTGAGCCGCATCCGCGAGGAACTGGATCGCAGCGACCGCAAGTTCGTGTTCCTATGCGGCCACGACTCCAACCTCGCCAGCATCGGAGCTGCCCTGAGGTTCCAGTTCCCTGAGACGGAGCAGGCGCTGGAACTGCATACCCCTATCGGCTCGAAACTGGTATTCGAGAAGTGGAACGACGGCTCGGAGGACTACGTGGCCGTGAACCTGGTCTATCAGTCGGTCTATCAGTTGCAGGGTCGTACGCTGCTCTCGACTGACGTGCCGCCGATGGTGCTGCCCGTTACCATTGAAGGACTGACCGCCAACGCCGACGGTCTCTACCGCCTCGCTGACCTCGATGCCCGCATGGCCGAGACGATGGCCGAGTATGATGCCATCGAGGACGCGCCGACCACTGTCCGTGCCGTCAGCCTGCCCATCTCCCCATCAGCCACCATCTACAATCTGCAAGGCCAGCGTCTCGACACCCCGCAACGTGGCGTGAACATCGTCGGGGAAGCGAAAAGCATTGTGAAATAAAGGATGAATCCTGTAGTCATCCTCGTCACACTCGACGAGTTCATGCAGACCAGACTTATCGAGAAAGCCTGAGTCATCCACCACACGAAGAACTTTATCCGGAGGGTGTGTCAAAATAGGCACATCCTCTTTTTAGTATACAAAAAAACGATTTATAGGTTGTAACGTTGTAACATCGGCGATGTTACAACGTTACAACCTATATTCAAAAAAACAGCATGTAAAAATCAGTAAGGGTGACGCATCGCTA
>CAMOTK010000184.1 GCA_946625715.1 uncultured Prevotella sp.
TTCTCGCTGGTAGCGCCTACAGGACGGATCATGAACTCCTGGAATGCGATAGGAGCGTCAGAGTGAGCACCACCGTTCACGATGTTCATCATAGGAACAGGCAGAGTGTATGTGTTTGTTCCGCCGAGGTAGCGGTAGAGAGGAATCTGCAGGTATGCAGCAGCAGCGTGAGCCACAGCCAGGCTGACACCGAGGATGGCATTGGCACCGAGGTTCTTCTTGGTTGGCGTGCCGTCGAGCTCGAGCATCAGAGCGTCGATCTTGCGCTGCTCCAGTGTGCTCATGCCGATGATTGCAGGAGCAATCTTTGTGTTGACGTTCTCAACAGCCTTCTGAACGCCCTTGCCCAGATAGCGGTTCTTGTCGCCGTCGCGAAGCTCCAGAGCCTCGTTCTCGCCTGTTGATGCACCAGAAGGAACAGAAGCGCGGCCTACGAAGCCACTCTCCAGCGTTACTTCAACTTCTACTGTAGGATTACCACGTGAATCCAGAATCTCTCTTGCATGTACGTTTTCAATAATCATTGTTACTGTGATTTTATTTAAAAGTGAATATTCGTTATTTCTTTAGCGGTTGCAAATTTACAAATTTCTGTCTAAATAACTACTGAATGTCAGCGACTTTAACCTTATTTTATAATCTGAACCGCAGGTTTGTCATGTCGGGCTGTCAAAACCATCGACTTCGTCGTCTTTTTGCACATGACCGAAGATGTGGTGATGGATGAAATTGCTGCCTTCCAAGCAGAGCAGCACCATCAGTGTGGCAACAACGGCCAAGAGATACATGCCGGCGCCGGCGGTCATGCCAATGGCCGACGTCACCCACAAGCCGGCAGCGGTGGTCAGGCCGTGCACCACGTTCTTTTGGAAGATGATGCAGCCGGCACCAATGAAACCGATGCCCGAAACCACTTGGGCGGCTATGCGCGAAATGTCGTGGCGGGTGGCTTCGCTCAGCGCGACGTCGCTGAAACCGTGGGCAGAGAGTATCATGAACAAGGCGCTGCCCAGTCCTACGAGGAAATGGGTGCGGAATCCGGCTTCTTTCGAGCGGTATTCGCGCTCTAAGCCGATGGCGCCGCCCAACATGGCAGCAATGAAAATGCGGAGTATGAAGTCGTAAGTCATCTGAAATAGGGATTATAAGTTAGTTCGTCCTGAATGGTTGTCTGCGGTCCGTGACCGGGATAGACCCTGGTCTCCTTCGGCAAGCGGGCCACTACGTTGTGCAGACTGTCAATCATCTGCTCGTAAGAGCCGCGAGGGAAGTCGGTGCGGCCGATGCTCATGCGGAAAAGGGTGTCGCCGGAGAAGGCTACATGCTCTTCTGCGCAATAGAAAAAGACGCCGCCTGGCGTGTGGCCAGGGGTAGGGAGTACCTGCAGCTGATGGTTGCCGAAACGAATGAACGCGTTCGGTGTAAGATACTGACCGACAGGTGTTTGTTCTATCTCGTCCTGCATGCCAAACATCTGGCTGGCTTGTTCCTGCAGATGACTCGCGAGGAAGTCGTCGTCGCGGCTCACTTCGGGCTTCACGCCAAACTCGTGCCACAGCAAATCGATGCCGAAGCAATGGTCCAGATGACCGTGGGTGCAGAGCACGTGCTTCAGCGTGAGGCCGTTCTGCCGGATGTAGTTGACAATGGCCTGCCGCTCGTCTTGCCACAGCGCACCGCAGTCGATGACGACGGCCTCTTTCGTGTCGTCGCTCACGATGTAGCAGTTTTCCTGCAACATGTTACATTCAAAGCATTTGATGGTCATCATCATAGGGGCAGATAAATACAGTATTTCTCCTTGAACCACTCTTCGCCGAACCAGTTGCTCAGCGGTGTGGTTTCCACAATGTTCTTATACGGTTGCGTTTCGGCTTGCAAGTCGCCGCCTTTCAAGCAGATAATGCCGTTGGGCAAGGCGTTGCGCTGCGTCTTCGAGATGTTCTTGCGCACAATCTTGACCAGGTCGGGTAGGGGCATCACGGCGCGGCTCACCACAAAGTCGTAACGGCCCTTCTCGTCTTCGCCGCGCAGATGCTTGGCTTCGCAGTTCTTCAGTCCGATGGCCTGCGCCACTTCCTGTGCCACACGGATTTTCTTGCCCGTGCCGTCGATGAGCGTGAAGCGACATTCTGGGAAGAGGATGGCGAGAGGAATGCCAGGAAAACCGCCGCCCGTGCCGAAGTCGAGAATCTCGGTGCCGGGCTTGAAGCGCAACAGCTTGCCGATGGCCAACGAGTGGAGCACGTGGTGCTCGTAGAGGTTGTCGATGTCCTTGCGCGAGATGACGTTGATTTTGGCGTTCCAGTCGCGATAGAGCTCGTCGAGCATGCCAAACTGTCGGCGCTGCTCGTCGGAGAGTGTGGTGAAGTATTGTTCTATACGGTTCATTCTTCCAAGATTTTTTCCACGTCGCTTCGGTCTAATGCTACTTCTATGCGACCGGCTGCGTAGGGTGCTATTTCGTAGACATTATATATAAAGGTCACTTCGTCGTCGCCCCAGATGAAGTTTTTCGAGGGCGCCAGCTCGTCGGTGTCGTAGAGGTAGCCCTTCTCGTGCAGCTCGTCGAGGTTCTTGGCGTCTAACTTGTCCATGAGCGCTTCGGTGAGCAGCTTCGAGAGTTTCTTTGAAACGTGAGGGGCGTTTTCCCATTTCGCAGGCAGTCTTTCGCCAGTCTTCTTGTCGAAGTTGGCCGCCAGTCGGAGCGCCACGCCGTGGGCACCGCCTTCGTAGTAGTCGATGTCGGCCAGGTAGACAATCACGTCGTCGTCGCCTTCGCCAAGCGAGGTTTCGATGTTGTAGTGGTAGTCGTACCACGACTTCTTTGACGGGTCGGCGGCATCCTCGCGGTAGAGGGGCACAATGTCGCGACGGTAACTGGCCACGTAGTCGTTGGCCAGCGAGTCGACGGCTTGCTGCAGGCTCAGTTGCTCCATGCCCACCAGCCACTCCATCACCTCGTTGTTCAGCGTCTTGGCGGCTTCGCTCTCGCCTTTGGCGTGGAGCACGTGCATGCTGACCTTGCACGTCGGAGCGTTGGGCGTGTTGTCGGCTGCCACTTGCCGCTCGGCCTTGACGGTGTCGAACGCCAGTTCATCGGCCTTCTTGCCGCAACTCGCGAGGAGTGCGGCCATTAAAAGTAAACAAAGGCGTCTTGTTCTCATAGTCTTTTTTGTATAGGTCAGATGACCTCGATGCCTTGCTGCTTGCACAGCTCCAGGCTCATTTCCTTCAGCTTGAACTTCTGAATCTTGCCACTGCCCGTCAGCGGGAACTGGTCGATGAAGAAGACATACTTCGGCGTCTTGTAGCGGGCAATCTTGCCCTTGCAGAAGTCGCGCACGTCCTCGGGCTCCATCTTCGCGCCTTCTTCCAGAATGATGAAGGCACCCACCTCTTCGCCATACTTCTTCGACGGTACGGCAGCCACCTGCACGTCGCGAATGCCTGGCATCTGGTAGAGGAACTCCTCAATCTCGCGCGGATAGACGTTCTCGCCGCCACGGATAATCATGTCCTTGATGCGGCCCGTGATGCGATAGAAGCCTTGCTCGTCCTTGATGCCCAAGTCGCCCGAATGAAGGAAACCGTTCTTGTCGATGACTTCGGCTGTGGCCGTTGGGTTCTTGTAGTAGCCCTTCATCACATTGAAGCCCTTGCAGCACATTTCGCCCTGCACGCCGACGGGACACTCCTCGCCGGTCTCGGGGTCGAGCACTTTCACTTCGACAAACGGATAGTCGCGGCCCACGGTGGTGCAACGCTGCTCGAACGTGTCGTTCAGGCACGTCTGCGTCATGCCGGGAGCCGACTCGGTGAGACCGTAGACGCTGGTGATGGTCATAAACATCTTCTCCGACACTTGCTTCATCAGCTCGACAGGGCAGAGCGAACCGGCCATAATGCCTGTGCGCAGGCTTGTCAGGTCGAACATGGAGAACATGGGGTGGTTGAGTTCGGCAATGAACATGGTGGGCA
>CAMOTK010000185.1 GCA_946625715.1 uncultured Prevotella sp.
TCGCGTGCATCGAAAAGCGTCTGGGACGAAGAATAGGCCATGAAGAGAATACTGTTTGTCTGTCACGGCAACATCTGCCGAAGTCCGATGGCCGAGTTTGTGATGAAAGACTTGGTGAAAAAAGCCGGCCTCGACGATGACTACGACATCGAGTCGGCTGCCACTTCTACAGAAGAAATCGGCAATGAGGTCTATCCGCCTGCACGCCGCAAGCTGGCCGAACACGGCATCGGCTGCAAGGGCAAGACAGCGCGCCAAATGACGCGCGCCGACTACCAGCGCTTCGACCTCATCGTTGGCATGGACCAATGGAACATGCGCAACATGCTGCGCATCTGCGGCAGCGACCCTGAAGGGAAAATAAAGCTGCTGATGGACTTCACCGAGCGGCCAGGCGAGGTGGCCGACCCATGGTATACGGGCAACTTCGATGCCACCTGGCGCGACGTGCTCGAAGGGTGCACAGGTCTGCTCGACTGGTTGGAACGCCACTAAACAAAGGAGAACGCCAAAGATATGCACATCATTGAAGTGACCTCATTGCAACAGCCGGGTGTCGACGTGTTCAGCACGCTGACCGAGGCTCAGCTGCGCAACCGACTGGATGCGACCAAGGGGCTTTTCATTGCCGAAAGTCCGAAGGTGATTAGCGTGGCACTCAATGCCGGCTACGAGCCCACTGCCCTACTCTGCGAACGCAAGCACATTGAGGGCGACGCTGCCGACATCATTGCCCGCTGCGGCGACATCCCCGTCTACACCGGTGAACGCGCACTGCTCGCCCAACTGACGGGCTACACCCTGACCCGCGGTGTGCTCTGTGCCATGCGCCGCCGACAGCTGCCTGCCATCGACGAAGTTTGTCGCGACGCCCGCCGCGTGGTAGTCATCGACGGCGTGACCGACACCACCAACATTGGGGCCATCTTCCGCTCGGCAGCCGCTTTGGGCATCGATGCCGTGTTGCTCAGCCGACAGTCGTGCGACCCGCTCAACCGCCGTTCCATCCGTGTGTCTATGGGCTCAGTGTTTCTGGTGCCTTGGACGTGGGTCGACGACCCCATTGCCGACTTGCACCGCTGCCATTTCCGCACGGCAGCGATGGCCCTGCGCCACGACAACATCACGCTCGACGACCCGCTGCTGAAGCAAGAGCCGCGCTTGGCCATCGTCATGGGCACTGAAGGCGACGGACTGGCCAGCGAGGTCATCGACGGCGCCGACTATGTTGTTCGCATCCCTATGGCCCATCAGGTCGACTCGCTCAACGTGGCCGCTGCAGCTGCAGTGGCTTTTTGGGAACTCCGTCAATTATAACCGAAACATGATACAACCACAGTTTTCACGAACAGAAATGCTCCTCGGCAGCGAGGCTATGGAACGCCTGGCACGCGCCCATGTGGCCGTCTTCGGCGTGGGCGGCGTGGGCGGCTACGTGGTAGAAGTGCTGGCGCGTAGCGGTGTAGGCCACCTGACCCTCATCGACAACGACACGGTGAGCCTGAGCAACATCAACCGCCAGCTCATTGCCACGCTCGACACCGTTGGCCGACCGAAAGTCGACGTCTGCGAAGCGCGCATCCACAGCATCAACCGCGCATGCGAAGTGGTGAAGCGCCCCATGTTCTACCTGCCCGACAATGCCGACGAAATTGACCTCCGGCAGTTCGACTATGTGGTTGACTGTATCGATACTGTGGCCGCAAAAATTGAACTGGTGCGCCGCTGCCACACGTTGGGCGTGCCACTTATCAGCAGCATGGGCGCGGCCAACAAGCTTGATGCCACCGCCTTCCGCGTGGCCGACCTGTCGAAGACCAACATGGACCCTTTGGCTAAGGTGCTGCGCAAGAAACTGCGCAAACTGGGCATCGACCACCTGAAGTGTGTCTATTCCGAAGAAGAGCCACGCGCCGTTTTTGGTGAGGAAAACGGCAAGCGCTTCCCGGCCTCAAACGCCTGGGTGCCCCCTGCTGCAGGCCTCATTATCGGCAGCGAAGTGGTCAAAGATCTCATCAAGCAGTAGTTTAGGCCTCGCAAAGCGGCAGTTTAGCTCTTGTAAAGTGGCGCTTTACGACTTGCAAAGTGGCACTTTACAACTTGCAAAGTGGCGCTTGACAACTTGCAAAGTGGCGCTTGACTATAGCAAACTCACTTGAATATTTTCTGTGCAAACATTGTCAGGTAGATACGCCAGTTGCGCCAGATATGGCCACCGTCGTTCTCGTAGTACTCGTACGGATAGTGGTGGGCATCGAGATACTTGCGCAGTTCGGTGTTCATCTCCATCAGAAAGTCGTCCTGGCCAATGGCTATCCAGAAGAGCTTGGGTTTCGAGGCGAAAAGGCGGGCCATCTGACCGTCGAAATCGTCGTTGAGTCTCGAGTTTGGCGTGCTGGGCAGCAGCTCTTTGGGCATGCGACAAGCAGCCGATTGCAGACCGTAGTAGTCGAACACTTCGGGATAGAGGCGCGCGATGCCGAACGTATGGCCGCCGCCCATCGAAAGGCCTGTCACGGCACGTGCCGAACGCTTCTTGATGGTCTGGTAGTGAGTGTCTACAAAGTTGACGATATCCATGAAACTCTCTTCCATCGTCGACTTCGCACCACGCTGATTGAAGGCATTGCCATCGGGCGTATACATACCTTCGTGCCACCAGCCCGGTGCAGCATTGCACGAGGGGTTGCCGTTGGGCATTACCACAATCATCGGCACACACTTGCCCTCGGCAATCAGGTTGTCCATGATCTGCGACGCACGGCCTAGGTCGCCCCACGCCGTCTCGTCGCCACCATGTCCGTGGAGCAGATACATCACGGGAAAGCGCTTCGAGCCGTCGTAGGTAGGTGGCAGATAGACGGTCATGCGACGCTGCTGACCGAGCGTAGGACTGTCGTACCACACGCGCGACAGCGTGCCGTGGGGCACATTGTTCACGGCATACAGGTGTCCCTTGTCTGCGTCCGACTTTGATACGATGAAGATGTTGCTCAGCGTCGATATGTCACGGTTCACGTAGCTGTTGGCCGGGTCGACAAACCGCTGACCGTCGACCGTCAGGCTGTAGGAGTACAGCTCCGGTGCCAGCACACCCGTCGTTGTCGTCCACACGCCATTGGCCTGCTTCTGCATCGACAGTTGCTGGCGACCGGTTTCGTTGAAGTCGCCCACAACGCTCACCGACTGTGCCGTAGGGTCGTAGAAGTTAAACGTCACTGTGCCGTCGACATTCACCACAGGCGACGAAACCCGCGGCCGTTGTCCCAACTGTTGCTGTGCCACGCTGCCCATCGCCATCAGGCTGCAGACAGCCATTACTATCATCCGTTTCATATTCCTGTTGTATGGTTGTTTTCTTGCGTTCTACTTACTGCCGACAAAGATAGTCAGATTTCTTGAAACTTCAAAATATATGAACAAAAATCATATCGCACACGATTTATTGTTATCAAGGTGAAAGACTACGCACGGCTGGCGCAACAGCTCGACACCATGATAGATGCGCTGAAAAGCAAATAATACGAAAAGAAAAACAGGTTCTATGAAGATGCTCCATAGAACCTGTTTGCTTTTTTATGTGTTCAGTCACCCATGTGCTTAGTCGAGATTGAGGCTCTTCTTGATAGCAGCAATCTTCTCCTCGGCACCCTTCAGGCAGCGCTCGTAGCAGCCGGCGCACTTGAAGCTGGGATCCTTAACCTCGGTGTAGAACTTAATCTTCGGCTCAGTTCCGCTGGGGCGCACGCTAATCTTCGTGCCATCCTCACAGAACCACTGCAGCACGTTCGACGTGGTGGGCATGTTAATCTTCTCAACAGTACCGTCGGCCTTGCGGGCTTCCAGTGTCTGATAGTCCTTCCACAGGCAAACCTTCGATGTGCCAAGCATGGTGGGCGGGTTCTTGCGGAAGTTCTCCATCATGGCCTTGATTTCGTCCTGACCAGTCTTGCCGGGCTTCACCACGTTGATGGTCAC
>CAMOTK010000186.1 GCA_946625715.1 uncultured Prevotella sp.
GCCTTCAAGGCTGCCGTCGACGGCAAGCAGGTGGCCGTGCTCGTGCCTACCACCGTGCTGGCCTATCAGCACTACCGCACCTTCGCCTCACGCCTGAAGGACATGCCCGTCAGGGTCGACTACCTCACCCGTGCGCGCACGGCCAAGCAGACCACCGCACTGCTCAAGGACCTGGCCGACGGCAAGATAGATATATTAATAGGTACGCACAAGCTCATCGGAAAGACCGTGAAGTTTCGCGACCTGGGGCTGCTCATCATCGACGAGGAGCAGAAGTTTGGCGTGTCGACCAAAGAGAAGCTGCGCCAGATGAAGACCAACGTCGACACGCTCACCATGTCGGCCACGCCCATTCCGCGCACACTGCAGTTCTCGCTCGTGGGCGCACGCGACCTGAGCGTCATCCAGACGCCGCCGCCCAACCGCTATCCCATTCAGACGGAGATTCACACCTTCTCGGCCGACATTATTGTCGACGCCATCAACTTCGAACTCTCGCGCAACGGACAGGTCTACTTCGTCAACAACCGCATCAGCGACCTGACCCATCTGCGCGAGCTCATCAACAAGTACATACCCGACGCCCGCGTGGCCGTGGGACACGGACAGATGAAGCCCGAGGAGCTGGAGCAAATCATCCTCGACTTCTCCAACCACGACTACGACGTGCTGCTCTCGACCACCATCGTGGAGAACGGCATCGACATTCCCAATGCCAATACCATTATTATTAATGGCGCGCAGAACTTCGGACTCAGCGACCTGCACCAGATGCGCGGACGCGTGGGACGTGGCAACCGTAAGGCCTTCTGCTACTTGCTGGCACCGCCCCTCTCGGCTCTGCCGCAGGACAGCCGGCGCCGACTGGAAGCCCTCGAGAACTTCAGCGACCTGGGCAGCGGCATCAACATTGCCATGCAGGACCTCGACATCCGTGGCGCAGGCAACCTGTTGGGCGCCGAGCAGAGCGGCTTCATCAGCGACCTGGGCTACGAGACCTACCAGAAAATTCTGAACGAGGCCATGGCCGAGCTGCGCAACGAAGAGCCCACATTCAGCAGTGAGGAAGATGCCAAGAACGGCCAACAGCCCGCTGGCCTTGCTGCCAAAGCCGCGGCCGAGAATGGTCCTTTCGTGGCCGACTGCGTGCTCGAGAGCGACCTCGAGATGTACTTCCCCGACCAGTTTGTGCCCAGCGACTCGGAGCGCATGCTGCTCTATCGCGAGCTCGACAACATCAAGGACGACCAGCAGCTCGACGCTTATCGCCAGCGTCTGAAAGACCGCTTCGGCAAGATTCCGCAGGTGGCCGAGGAACTGCTCCACGTGGTGCCCCTGCGGCGCCTCGGTCTGCAGTATGGCTGCGAGAAAATCATGCTCAAGCAGCAGCGCATGTACCTCTATTTCGTCAATGCGTCCAACAGTCCTTTCTACCAGAGTCCGGCCTTCGGACGGGTGCTCGAGTACGTGGCTGCCAACGTGCGCCGCTGCCAGTTGCGCGAAGTGAACGGCAAGCGCTCTATGATTGTCGACGAGGTGCCCACGGTAGAAGAGGCCGTGCGCGTGCTGAAATCTTTCTAATCTGTCATTTTGTCTGCGCAAAGAGGACAAAATGACAGAGCTTTCTCTCTTGGCATCGCCTTTGCACTATGCTTAGTGAGCAACGCAAGAAGCTCACGAGAATAGAAACATGTATAACTTATAAAAATAATAGAATTAGGAGGTAACGATTATGATGCCAATGATGAGAAGTAACAGTTGGATTCCCAGTGTGTTCAATGATTTGTTTGACACTGACTATATGCCGAAGATGAGCGCCACCGCTCCTGCCATCAACGTGAAGGAGAGCGACAAGGGCTACACCGTAGAGCTGGCCGCTCCGGGCATGAAGAAAGAGGACTTCAACGTGCACATCAACGACGAGGGCAACCTCATCATCAAGATGGAGCAGAAGCAGGAGCATAAGGAGGAAGACAAGAACACCCGCTATCTGCGTCGCGAGTTCTCGTTCTCGAAGTTCGAACAGACGCTCATCCTGCCCGACGACGTCGTGAAAGACAAGATTTCGGCAAAGGTGGAAAACGGTGTGCTCACCGTGGAGCTTCCCAAGCTGGAGCAACAGCAGGTGAAACTGAGCCGCCAGATTGATATCCACTAAAAACAGAACAAGCACAAAAAAGGGCTGCAGTCGAAGTGATTGCAGCCCTTTTTCTGTTTATACGTTGTAGAGTAGCCACGACAGATAAATCAGGAAGATAGCGGTCAGCACGCCGCCTTCCCAGCGGGCCACAGTGTATTTCGTGAACGAGAAGAACCAGACGATGACCACGCTGAGGAGTGCCAGGCCCAGGTCGATGAGGGTGATGCCGCCAATTTGCATCGGGCTGATGACGGCGGTGGCGCCCAGAATGAGCAGGATGTTGAACACGTTGGAACCAATGACGTTGCCGATGGCAATGGCCGACTGGCCCTTGCGGGCGGCCACTACGCTCGTGGCCAGTTCGGGCAGCGACGTGCCGCCGGCCACAATCGTCAGACCAATGACGCTCTCGCTCACGCCAAGCGTCGTGGCCACGTTCGATGCGGCGTCGACAAACAGGTTGGAACCGAATATCAGACAGCCCAGGCCGAGCACGACGTAGAAGGCACTGAGCCACGGGTTCACGTTCTTCTGCTCCTCAGAAGCCTCTACTGCTGTGCCGTTCTTGGCCACACGGAACGTGTAGACCATGAAGATGCTGAAGGCGGCCAGCAGAACGATGCCGTCGATGCGGCTGATGTGGTTGCCGCTGATGCTGAGCGACTGCCAGCTGTCCATGCAGAGCATAAGAAGTAGGACTGAGGCCATGACGGCAAAGGGAATGTCTTTCTTCACCGTAGACCTTGAGATGACCATCGGCGCAACCATGGCCGACACGCCTACGATGAGCAGTGCGTTGAAGATGTTGGAACCCACAACGTTGCCCACTGCCAGGTCGGGGGTGCCCTTCAGGGCCGATACCAAGCTGACAAACAGTTCGGGGGCCGAGGTGCCGGCGGCCACAATGGTGAGGCCAATGACAATCTCGGGCACGTTCATGCGACGGGCAAGCGACGAGGCTCCCTCGGTCAGGCGGTCGGCTCCCCAGAGCACGAGCGCCACACCGATAACGATGAATAAGAATTGTAGCAGCATACTTCTTTTATTTCTTGTTTTCTAATCTTCCCAATCAAAATCAAAATCCATGGAAGCACTGTCGACAAAGGCGTCCATCGCACGGCGGTCCTTCTTCGTGGGACGGCCGGTGCCGCGGGCACGGTCGACAAAGCCGCTGATGCGGTTCATCTCAAGTAGTTCATACTGGTCGGGCGTGGTGACGTTCTCGTAGATGTCGGGCAGCAGCTTGGCGCCTACGCGCTGTTCGATGGGCTGCAGAATCTTGAACGAATAGGTCACGGGCGGCTTGCGCACGGCAACCGTGTCGCCGGCCTTGACCATGCGCGACGGCTTTACCAGCACGCCATTGACGCTCACGCGGCCGTTCTTGCACGCGTCGGCGGCAATGGAGCGCGTCTTGAAGATGCGCGCCGACCATAGCCATTTGTCGAGACGGGCTTCTGTGTTCATAGCTTTCCTAACTTGTTATACTGGTTCATCGTGATGTCGATACCGGCCAATACGAAACTCTTGATAATATCGACAGCCAACTCTATGCGGGGCTCCAGCTTTTTCAGGTCTTCCGCACTATAGCGGCCCAGCACCCAGTCGATTTGGCCGCCTTGCGGATAGTCGTTGCCGATGCCCATGCGCAAGCGGGCATACTGCTGACCGATGAGCTGCTGGATGTGGCCCAGGCCATTATGACCGCCGTTCGACCCATTGGCCTTCAGACGGAAGGCACCCAAGGGCAGCGCCACATCGTCGCTGACCACCAAGAGGCGTTGCTGGTCGATGTTCTCCTTGTTGAGCCA
>CAMOTK010000187.1 GCA_946625715.1 uncultured Prevotella sp.
TCTGTGAGGGTGCCTATCTGGTTGAGCTTGATGAGGATGCTGTTGGCCCCCTTCTTCTCGAGGCCCATCTTCAGACGCTCCACGTTGGTCACGAAGAGGTCGTCGCCCACCAGCTGGCAGCGGTCGCCGATGGCGTCGGTGTGCAGCTTCCAGCCGTCCCAGTCGTCCTCGGCCATGCCGTCCTCGATGCTGATGATGGGGTATTTGTTCACCCAGTCTTTCCAGAAGTCGCTCATCTGCTGCGGTGTCAGCTTGTCGCCGGTGCTCCACTTCAGGTGGTACATATTCTCGTCGGCCAGGTAGAACTCGCTCGTAGCGGCGTCGAGGGCTATGTAGACGTCCTCGCCGGGGCGGTAGCCGGCCTTCTCGATAGCCTGCAGGATGCACATGATAGCCTCCTCGTTGCTGCCCAGGTTGGGGGCGAAGCCGCCTTCGTCGCCGACGTTGGTGCTGAGGCCTTTGCTCTTGAGGACGGTCTTGAGGTTGTGGAACACCTCGGCGCCCATGCGCAGGGCCTCGCTGAAGGTGGGGGCGCCGACGGGCATGATCATGAACTCCTGGAAGTCGATGCTGTTGTCGGCATGGCTGCCACCGTTGAGGATGTTCATCATAGGTATGGGCAGGGTGTGTCCGTTGACGCCGCCGAGGTAGCGGTAGAGCTCCTGGCCGCTCTCCTGGGCTGCTGCTTTGGCGCAAGCGAGGCTCACGCCGAGGATGGCGTTGGCGCCCAGGCGGCTCTTGTTCTCTGTGCCGTCGAGTTCTATCATCTTGTCGTCGATAGCTTTCTGTTCGCTGACGAACATGCCCTGCAGCTCGTCGTTGAGGACGGTGTTCACGTTGTTCACTGCGTTGAGCACGCCCTTGCCGAGGAACTGGCTCTTGTCGCCGTCGCGCAGCTCGCATGCCTCGTGCACGCCCGTGGAGGCTCCGCTGGGCACAGCGGCGCGTCCGATGGCGCCCTGGTCGGTGTATACGTCGACTTCTACTGTGGGGTTGCCGCGACTGTCGAGAATCTGACGGCCCTTGATACCTATAATCTGGCTCATAGTTCTATAAATGTATTAATGATGGTTGATATAATGTTGCTTTTACACAAAAAAGGCCAACCGCTTCCGGCGGTCGGCTGTCTCTTTTGTCTTCGCTGTGGCAGGCATCGCTTACATAGCGTTGACCTGACGCATGCACTTCGACTTGAGGTTGGCGGCTTTGTTCTTGTGGATGACGGAACGCTTGGCCAGCTTGTCGATGATAGAGACCATCTTGGGCAGACGCTCGGTGGCAGCAGCCTTGTCGGTGAGGGCGCGGAAGTCACGCAGGGCGTTGCGCATGGTCTTGGCGTAGTAGCGATTCTCTACTCTTCTTTTTTCGCTTGAGCGAATTCTTTTCTTTGCAGACTTGTGGTGTGCCATTTTTTGATTTCTAATTTCTTATTTCTAATTTATCTGGTACCGCGTGCGGGATTCGAACCCGCGATTTTGAGAATGAAAATCTCACGTCCTGGGCCTACTAGACGAACGCGGCGCTGTGCCTCGGCGGCTACCCTAAAGGGTACTTTTTCCGCAAAAAGCGGGTGCAAAATTACTAACAATTTTTGACATGGCCAAATTTTTTTCAACCGGCAATGTTGAAATCGCCACGCCGTTACTCGCTATCTGCCTGGAAACGAAAGCCTAAACGCTTGCCTGTGACCAGTGATTTTTTGTCAAAATTGTTTTTCATCTCGCCCACGGAGACGAGCTTGACTTCGTCGTATGGGGGGGTCAGAAGGTCGAAATTGGTGGTGTACTCGATGGCCGACTCCACGATACCCAACACAGTGTCCTGATTTACAACCGATGTGTTGAAATTAGTGTAGAGCATGCCCAGCTCGCGCTTGCCCTCGATGAAGTAGTGCTTCTCCTTGTTAACGAACACGCGTCCAATCATATATCCCAAGTCGTTGTCGCGCTGGTAGGCGAACGAGTCGGCGAGGAAGTTGTAGATGTGTATCACGCCGCAGTAGGAGCGTGTGGAGTCCTCGCGGATGTAGGGTGACTTCATGACCTGGTGGTCGCGCGAGAACTCGAAGACGTTGGTGTGCATCATGAACAGCAGTATGTCGCCGGCGAACTTGACCTCGAACTCGAAGTCGCCGCGGTCGGTGAACTCGAAGGCCACGTTCTTGCCCTCCTTGGAGCACTGCTCGCGGAAGAGCTCTATGAGGTCGCGGGTCGTCGAGCGGAAGATCTCGAAGGTCTCCTTGGTGGCGTCGTATACGTTGCGTTTCAGCTCGCTTTTGCTGAATACCAAATCTTTGAGCGATTCTTTCAGTTCCATGTCCTTGTTGTTTTTTTGTTTTAGGCCGCGATGCGGGTGGTTCAGCCGTGGAAAATGGCCATGATGTTGCCAGCAAAGAGCTTCACCGCCATAGCCAGGAGGATGACGCCGAAGAATTTGCGCAGCACATAAATGATATCCTGACCCAGCCAGTGGGTTATTTTGTCGAGGTGTCGCAGCACGAAGAAGTCGATGACGATGTTCAGCGCGAGGCCTATCATGATGTTGACGGTCTCGTACTCGGCGTGTAGCGAGATGAACGCCGTGATGGCCCCCGGCCCTGCTATCAGGGGGAAGGCTATGGGCACTATGCTGGCGCCCGACGAGGTGGGCTCGTTCTTGATGATGTCGCGGCCGAGGATCATCTCGAAGGCGAGGATGAAGAGCACCACGGAGCCCGCCACGGCGAACGACGGCATGTCGATGCCGAAGAGCTTGAGCAGCTGGTCGCCGACGATGAAGAAGCCCACGAAGAGCAGCAGCGCCGCCCCCGTGGCCTGGAAGGGCTTGATTTTGGTGCCTTTGTCGCGCATGGAGACGAAGATGGGTATCGACCCCGTGATGTCTATGATGGCGAACATCACGAGGAACGTGCTGAAGATTTCCTTTAAGCTTAGAGCCTGTAACATGTCTTATAGTGGTTTTACTGTATCTTCTATGATGCTGAGGTAGTTGCGGTAGCGCTCGTCGCTGATGCGGCCCTGCTCCACGGCCTCCTTGACGGCGCAGCCGGGTTCGTGGCGGTGCGTGCAGTTGGCGAAGTGGCATCCGTGCAGCACGGCGCGCATCTCGGGGAAGAAGTGCGAGAGCTCCTGTTCGTTGAAGTCCACCATGCCGAACTCCTTGATGCCCGGGGTGTCGATGAGGTAAGTTTGGAGTTGGGAGTTGGGAGTTGGGAGTTGGGAGTTGGTAGTTGGTAGTTGGGTGGAGAGGGGGACCGGGTGTATCTCGGCGAAGGTGGTTGTGTGCCGGCCCTTGAGGCTCCAGTCGGAGATGGCGCCCACCTTGAGCGAGAGGCCCGGGCATAGTGCGTTGAGCAGGGCGCTCTTGCCCACGCCGCTGTGGCCGCTGAAGAGCACCGTCTTGCCAGCGATGAGCCGCCGGAGGGCGTCCAGGCCGTCGCCGCGGAGTGCGGAGACCTCGAGCACGGGGTAGCCCGCCGAGCGGTAGATCGCCGCCACCTCGTCCTGCAGGGCGCGCAGCTCGGGGTCGGCCAGCAAGTCGCTCTTGTTGAAGACGATGCATGCCGGTATGTGGTAGGCCTCGGCTGTCACCAGCAGGCGGTCGATGAAGCCCGTGGAGGTGCGTGGCAGGCCGAGGGTGGCCACGACGCACAGCAGGTCAATGTTGGCCGCTATGACGTGGGTCTGCTTCGACAGCTTGGTGGCGCGCCGCACGATGTAGTTGCGGCGGTCGCGCACGTCGTGTATGACCCCCGTGCCGTCGTCCTGCAGCTCGAAGAGCACGCGGTCGCCCACGGCCACGGGGTTGGTCTGCTTGTTGCCCCGCAGGCGGTAGTTGCCGCGCAGGCGGCAGTCCAGCGCCTCGCCGCTGTCGGGCAACACCCTGTACCAGTTGCCCGTAGTCCTTATGACCAGTCCTTCCGTCATCTTTTTCGGGGTGCAAAGATACGA
>CAMOTK010000188.1 GCA_946625715.1 uncultured Prevotella sp.
TATCTTTTATCGAGCTGCTCGTAAACGGAATTGTTCGACTTGAACTCTGGCACGATGGCCTTCATCTTGCGCACGGTGGCCATATCGTCGTAGTTGCGGCTGATGGCAACCAGTTCGTCGATGTCCTTCGACACCTGAGCGTAGTCGTATTCGCGCACCGATGCAATGCGAATCTTCTCATGGAACGAGGGCTTGGTGCCTTCTTCCGAGCTGAGCACTTCCTCGTAGAGCTTCTCGCCGGCACGCAGGCCCGTGTACTTCACCTCTACGTTCTTGGCTCCCGAGAGTTTAATCATGCGCTTGGCAAGGTCGGAAATGCGCACAGGCTGGCCCATGTCGAAGACGAAGATTTCGCCGCCGTTGCCCTTGGTGCCTGCTTCAAGCACGAGCTTGCAGGCTTCGGGAATGAGCATGAAGTAGCGTATAATGTCGGGATGCGTTACGGTGACTGGGCCGCCCTTCTTTATCTGCTCCTGGAACAGGGGAATGACTGAGCCGTTGGAGCCAAGCACGTTGCCGAAGCGGGTGGTGACAAACTGGGTGACTTGGCCCTTGCTGCGGTCGAGACTGCGATTGAGCGACTGCACGTAGATTTCGCAGATGCGCTTTGAGCAGCCCATCACGTTAGTGGGATTGACGGCCTTGTCGGTAGACACCATCACAAACTTCTTCACGCCATACTTTACAGCCAGGTCGGCAATGACTTTCGTGCCGTAGATGTTGTTCTGCACGGCCTCGCTGGGGTTGTTTTCCATCATGGGCACGTGCTTGTAGGCAGCGGCGTGGAACACATAGTCTGGGCGGAACTCCTGGAAGATGCGCTCCATGCGGTCTTGCTTGCAGATGCTCGTAACCACCGTCTCGCACTTGATGTCGGGCCACTCACGGGCCATCATCAGGCGAATGTCGTGCTCGGGGGTTTCGGCCTGGTCGATGAGCATCATGGCCGAGGGCTTATAGACAGCTGCCTGGCGAACCATCTCAGAGCCGATGGAGCCAGCCGAACCGGTGATGAGTATCTTCTTGCCCGTCAATTCACGGCCCACAGCATCCATGTCGACCTTAATTTCGTCGCGCGGCAGTAAGTCTTCTACCGACACCTCGCTGATTTGCAGGCTGCTCATGTCGGCATCTTTGCCGTCCCACTCTTTGGCCAGCGACGACATGTAGATTTTCACACCAGCGTTGATGAGCTTGTCTTGCAGTTGCTGATCGTTGCGGAAGTCTTGTATGCGCAGCGGCGAAACAAGGATAGCCTCGATGCCTAACTTCTTGATGACGGCAAGCAGGTCGTCGTTCACGCCATAGACCTTTTCGCCCATGAGCAGGTTGTGCTTATAGCGGTCGTCGTGGGAAATAAAACCCTTGAGGATGAAGCGGCGCGGCCGCTGCGAGCGTATGTTCTTGGCCAGACCTATGCCGCCCGTCATAGCACCGTAGATGAGCACGCGCTTGGCGCGACGGTCGGAGAAGGCCACGTCGTAGAGCGTCTTAACCAGGATACGCAGGCCCCACATGAGCAGTGTGGCCAGAATGAAGATGAGGAAGGTGCTCGTGGTGTTAAACTGCACAAACAGATGGCCGGGCAGATGGGCCATTGCCAACTGGGCCACCAAAACGAGCAAAAGGGCCAAGCCATTACTATAAACCACGCGCATGAGGTCGACAAACGACGAGTAGCGCATGATGCCTGAATAGGTGCGGAATATGCGGAAACTTATCACGCTGAGCAACACGTAGCAAGTCAGGGTGTTCATGACCTGGAAACGGTTGTCGATGAGCAGCATGGTCTTATTGAAAATCCAATAAACAACAAAGCCCGACAAATACAAGGTGGCACAGTCAAGCAGCAGCACACACCAATAGGGCAATGAGTTTTTTGTGAAATACCAACTCAATATTCTATCTAATGGATTCATCATTTTCTTTTATAATTCTTTATATAAGTTTGCGTTCGGCTGCAAAGGTACTAAGAAAGTTTTGAAAAAACAAAAAATTTTACGTCAATTATCTTCGACACTACCTCACAGTCATGTGGAAACAGCCTTGCTTCACCTCGTATTTCACGTAGCAGCGCCCCCTTTGGCGCAGGTCGTCGAGCACCTCGCAGAGCACGTATTTCAGCGTGTCGTTGCGCACTTCGCGGCGCTCGGGGCCGTCGGGGTCGGATACGGTCTTGTATTTGTTGTAGGCAATGTCGAAAGTGGTGCCGTAGAGGTGGCACGACTGTTCGGTGGCATTAGCATTGTAGCGGCGCAGTCGTACTACATCTTCTTGCGAGCGCAGCACGCTGGTCACGATGATGCGGTGCAACGGTATGCCCTTCACCTCGAGGCTGTCGAAGAACGTCTGCCCGATGTCCTGCAGCAGCAGGGCGGCGTGGGGCACCAGATAGGGAATGCTGGCGCCAAGCGGATTGACGTGATAGTAGGGATTGCTGCCTATGTAGACGAGCTCGCGCTTGCGGCTCTCGGCATCGGCGCGGTTCTTCACGGGCGGCACGCCCCAACGCTTGGCGGCCACGAGCTGCACGTCGTTGCTGTCGGGGAAGGCATCCTTGAAGCTCTGCACACCGTAGATGCGGTGCGGACGGCGGTCGGCGGCGGTCGGCTGTAGGCTGTCGGTTGTTGGCTTTTCTATTGGCGCAGCAGCCACAACCGTCATACTGTCGGCCACGCTGTCTGGTTGCTCGGCCACGCTGCTGGCCCCTTGGCCCGCCACACCCGGGAAGGCACAACGCACCAGCGCCAGCACCACAACGGCCACTCCGAAGCCTCGCAGATAGGTATTTTTGTCGATTTCCATCATTTTTTCCGTTTTCGAGGTGCAAAGATACAAATATATTTCGTAACTTTGCAAGCAAATTTAAATTTTAAACCATTTTGATAGAAAAACATATCGTACTCGAAGACATCGACCCCGTCGTGTTCTACGGCGTGGGCAACAGCCATTTGCAGATGCTGAAGGCACTCTACCCCAAGCTGCGCATCGTGGCACGCGACAACGTGATTCGCGTCTTAGGCGACGAAGAGCAGATGGCCGCCTTCGAGGAGAGCACCGAGAAACTGCGCCAACACGTGGTGCACTTCAACGCCCTGAAGGAAGAGGACATTCTCGACATTGTGAAGGGCAAGCGCACCATCGACAGCGTGCCCGAGGGCGTCATCTGCTACAGCATGTCGGGACGCCCCATCAAGCCACGTTCCGCCAACCAGCAAAGGCTCATCGAAGCCTACGAACAAAACGATATGGTCTTTGCCGTAGGCCCTGCAGGCACGGGCAAAACTTATCTCTCAATAGCCCTCGCAGTGAAGGCCCTTAAGGAGAAAACGGCCAAGAAAATCATACTCTCACGACCTGCCGTAGAGGCTGGCGAGAAGCTCGGATTCCTGCCCGGCGACATGAAGGACAAGATTGACCCTTACCTGCAGCCACTCTACGACGCGCTGGAAGACATGCTGCCGCAAGCCAAACTGCAAGACATGAT
This sequence comes from uncultured Prevotella sp., assembly GCA_946625715.1. Taxonomy (GTDB): domain Bacteria; phylum Bacteroidota; class Bacteroidia; order Bacteroidales; family Bacteroidaceae; genus Prevotella. Next base: position 3,488 of record CAMOTK010000188.1, read on the forward strand.
GGAGAAGCACGTCATACAGATAGCTCCATTAGCCTTCATGCGCGGACGCACACTCTCCGACGCCGTAGTCATACTCGACGAAGCCCAGAACACCACACCCGCACAAATACGCATGTTCCTCACCCGCATGGGATGGAACACAAAGATGATTATTACCGGCGACATGACCCAGATAGACCTGCCACACTCGCAGAAAAGCGGGCTCATCGAGGCCTTACATATATTAAATAATGTGGAAGGCATCGGCGTGGTCAACCTCACGGGCAAGGACATCGTGAGACACAAATTAGTGACTAAAATTGTAAACGCATACGAAGAATATGACAAAGAACGCATTAACCAGGACTGACTTCCACTTCGACGGTCAGAAAAGCGTGTACCACGGAAAGGTACGCGACGTGTACAACATCAACGACGACCTCATGGTCATGGTCGCCACCG
>CAMOTK010000189.1 GCA_946625715.1 uncultured Prevotella sp.
CATTCGCTGATGGTGAGTCTGGGCGGCGGCATGGTGACCGACCTGGGCGGCTTTGCGGCTTCGACGTTCAAGCGCGGCCTGCAGCTCATCAACATTCCTACGACGCTGCTGGCAATGGTCGACGCCTCGGTGGGCGGCAAGACGGGCTTCAACTTCGGCGGTTTGAAAAACGAGGTGGGCGTCTTCCGCAATGCGTCGAGCGTGCTGCTCGACACGCAGTTCCTGCAGACGATGGACCAGGAGAACATTCTCTCCGGCTATGCCGAAATGCTGAAGCACGGGCTCATTAGCAACGAGCGCATCTGGGCGGAGCTGCTGAATGAAGACTTGAGCATTAAGACTGAGGATTTCAAGCGGATGCTGGCCGAGAGTGTGGCGGTGAAGCAGCGCATTGTCGACGAAGACCCTACGGAAAAGGGACTGCGCAAGGCGCTCAACTTAGGCCATACGGCAGGCCATGCCTTCGAGTCGCTGGCTCTGAAGCGCACGCCCATCCTGCACGGCTATGCTGTGGCCTACGGACTGGTGGTTGAGCTCTACCTCAGTTGCATCAAGACGGGCTTCCCTGTTGACAAGATGCGGCAGACGGTGCGGTTCATCAACGAGCACTACGGCCGCATGACCATCAGTTGCAAGGACTATCCGCAGCTGCTCGAGCTGATGACCCACGACAAGAAGAACTCGGGCGACGGCATCAACTTCACCCTGCTGGGCAACATCGGCGACCTACGCATCAATCAGATTGCCACCCAGCAGGAGATAGAAGAGGCCCTCGACTTCTATCGTGAGGGCCTCTGACTCCAATGGTTATTTAGGCGCGGCGGCCATTTTTTCCGCCTTTTTGCGTGCCGGCTTTCCCGTTTCGGTCAGTGGAATATGGTCGACGGGAATGTAGACGCGCGGCCGCCAGAATTCGGGCAGACGGGCTTGACAGATGTCCTTCACCCATCCCACGCACTTTGTTTCCACCAGCATGACGACCACTTCGCCGAAGCGGTCGCTCTTGCGCTTGGTTATCAGGTAGGGCACGCGCAAGTGCTTGCGCAGTTTCTGCTCTATCTCCTCGGCCAGCACCTTCACGCCGCCTGTGCTGATGGCATTGTCGGTGCGCCCGAGTATGCGGAATCGGCCGTTCTTGATTTCAGCTAAGTCGTGTGTGCGGATGGTCTTCTCGGCCACTTCCGGCGCATCGATGACCAGACAGCCCGAACGGCTCAGGCGGATGCCGACCGAGGGGAACGGCGTGTACCACTTGCTGGCCTTCTTGCCGCTCAGTCGGCGCAGGGCAATGTGCGAGAGCGTCTCGGTCATGCCGTAGGTGCTCCACACGGCGTTGGGGAAGGTCTTCAGTTCCTTGGCCATGGCGTCGTCGATGGCGCCGCCGCCAATGATGAGTTGCTTGATTTGTTGCAGCCGCTCGCGCTCCTCGGGCACCAGCAGCGAGTTGTACACCTGCATGGGCACCATAGCCGCAAACGTGGGCACTTCGGCGAGGTCCTTCATCGGGTGGCTGGTGGGCTTGAGGCTCACCAGTTGCAGGTTGCACGTGAGCGCCCTGACCACCATCATCTTGCCCGCAATGTAGTCGAGCGGCATGCAGAGCAGGGCCGTGTCGCCTTCGTGCAGTCCTAAGAACTGGCACGTGATGCGTGCCGAGGCCTCCATGCGCCGTTTCTCTACCAGCATCTTCTTCGGGCGTCCCGTCGAACCGCTTGTCTGCACCTCAATGGTGGGCTGGTCGTTGTGCCATTGTTCTAAGAATTCTTCGAGTTCCATAGTTTGTCGTTTCTGATTTCAAGGGGCATGTCGATGTTGTCGGTGAACAGCTGGCCCGTGCCCAAGCCTTGTGGGAAGCTGATGTGGTCGCCATAGACGTCGCTGCAGAACTGCGCAATGGCGTTCAGGCCCACGTTGCTCTCCAGTGCCGACGTTATCCAGGTGCCGATGCCCATCTCCTTGGCCAGGGCTATCCACTCGCGACAGCCCGTCATGCCGCCGTGCAGCGACGGCTTCAGCACGAGGTAGGCCGGCTTGATGATGTTCAGCATCTGCCGCTTCGTGTCGGGGTCGTTCACGCCGATGAGCTCTTCGTCGAGTGCGATGGGCAGTGGCGACTCGCGACACAGTTCGGCCATGTAGGCCCACTGCTGTTGCCTGATGGGCTGCTCAATGCTGTGAATGTTGTATTGCGAGAGAATCTCCAGCCGGTAGAGCGCCTCGTCGGGGCGGAAACCGCCGTTGGCGTCGAGCCGCAGTTCCACCTCGTGGTGCGAGAAGCGCTGGCGGATGCGCTTGACGAGGTCGAGCTCCTGTTCAAAGTCGATGGCGCCCACCTTCAGTTTCACGCAGCGGAAGCCCTGCGCCAACTTCTGCTCCAGCCGGGCGAGCATCTCGTCGTAGGCGCCCATCCACACCAGTCCGTTGATGGGAATGCCCACCTCGCCGCGGCTGAAGGCCGTGTCGAAGAGTGCCGTCTGTCCCCTTTGGCAGGCTTTCAGGCTGAGCATAGCCGTCTCCAGGCCGAAGAGCATCGACGGATAGTCGCGCAGCGCCTCGGTGTCGAGCTGTCCGGTGCGCTCAATGTCGTCGCAGAATTGGCGCAGCTTATTAATATAATTAGGTGAAGCATCGCAACTCAGGTCGGGTAGGGGCGCACACTCGCCCGCGCCAGTGGCCGAGCCGTCGGTCACGGTCACCATCCACGACCGCCGTTCGGTGTAGACGCCGCGGCTGGTGCCGGCCGGTTGCTTGAAGTGGAGCACGCGCTCCGCAATGTCAATCTTCATTTTCGGGAAGTTTTCAGATTAAGGTATCTTGGGATATTGGTCGAAGTCGGGCTTACGCTTTTCCAGAAACGCCTTGCCGCCTTCCTGCGCTTCGTCGAGGAAGTAGTAGAGCATGGTGGCGTCGCCGGCCAGTTGCTGAATGCCAGCCTGCCCGTCGAGTTCGGCGTTGAGGCCGTCCTTTATCATGCGCAGGGCAATAGGACTGCGCTCCATCATGGTCTCCGCCCAGCTGACGCACTCGTCTTCCAGCTCGGCCAGGGGCACCACCTTGTTCACCATGCCCATCTGCTCAGCCTCGCGGGCCGTGTACTGCCTGCAGAGGAACCATATCTCGCGGGCTTTCTTCTGACCGACAATGCGGGCCAGATAGCTGCTGCCGAAGCCGGCGTCGAACGAGCCCACCTTCGGGCCGGTCTGTCCGAAGATGGCATTCTCCGACGCAATGGTCAGGTCGCACACCAGATGGAGCACGTGGCCGCCACCGATGGCATAGCCGTTGACCATAGCAATGACGGGCTTGGGCAGTCGGCGTATCTGCATCTGCACGTCGAGCACCGACAGGCGGGGCACGCCCTCGTCGTCTACATAGCCGCCACGCCCCTTCACGTGCATGTCGCCACCCGAGCAGAAGGCATGCTTCACGTCCTCGGGCTTCATGCCTTCCGGCACTTCCGACATGGCGCCCGTGAGCAGCACCACACGGATGTCGAGCATCTCGCGACAGAGGGCGAACGCCTGGCTCAGCTCCAGCGTGGTGCGGGGCGTGAAGGCGTTGCGGTAGCGTGGCCGGTTGATAGTGATTTTGGCAATGCCGTTATACTCTTCGAAGAGGATTTCCTCGAACTTCCTAATCTCTTTCCATTCTCTTTTTGCCATAGTCTGTTGCATGTTTTGGGTGCAAAGTTAGCAATTTTTCCGTCAAAAACGGCACGCTTTCTTGAGGAAAAGCGCATCTTAAAAAAGTGTACTATGAATTTTCCCGACAAAAGGGTTCGCGAGAAGGCCCGCGTTCTGAAAAAATTGTTCCTCGCCGCCAAATACGCGAAATATGAGCGAGTTAGTAAACGGTTGTATATCAGCGGTTTGTAATTTTCTTACAAAACCGGCATCGTCGTTTTATATAA
>CAMOTK010000190.1 GCA_946625715.1 uncultured Prevotella sp.
TTTTTTGTTAATAATCGAGAAGCCTTCCTAACTTGAAGGGTTTTTCAGTGCCCTCGAGCTTCGCAGCTGGCCTCTACATCAAACATGTAAAATACAGTTGAATGCTACAATATAGATGATTAGTTTTTGATGTTGGATGAATCAATTCAGAAACTCAACCGAACGTCGACGCCCACTTGCAGGGGATTGCCACGCTGAGCGATGAAGTTGCTGGTGGTCTCGTTGTAGAGGGCAAACGGACAGTACTTCGTGGCTGTGAGGTTGCGGCCCCAGAGGTCGACGCGCACAGTACCAAGGTCGAACAGAGCGTGTGCACCGAGCACGGCGTAGAGCTTCTGCGAGGCGGTGTTGGCATTGTCCCAGTAGGTCTTGCCGTTGCCGGCCACGTTGGCACCAATGGTGATGCTACGCAGGAAACTGCCTGCAGCAAGGTCGAAGCGGTAGTCGGCCAGAGCGCTGAACATGTGGGCAGGGATGTTGGGAATCTTGTTGTCCTTGTAGTCGACGGTGGTCAGCTGACCATTGACCATCTCCTCGTTCTTGAACTCGCGGAAGGTGGCACGGGTGAAGCTGTAGGTGGCACCCCACGTGAGGCGGTCGTCGAAAGCCTGGCCGCGCAGGGCAAGTTCAAGACCGCAGGTGCTGCTCTTGTCGGCATTGATGGTCATGCGGCCATAGCCAGTTCCGGGAGCCATCACGGTGAGTTGCTGGTTGCGCAGCTGGGTGTAGAATACGGCGAGGTCGGCGTGGAGCTTATTGCTGAAGAGGTTCAGATGGGTACCCACCTCGTAGTTCCAGCTTGTCTCGGGCTGATAGGTGATGGTGTTGGCAATCTCTTCGTACATCTCGGGCGTGTGGTCGAGGTCGAGTACGCCGTTGCTGTTTGAGCTGCCGCGGTTGAGGTCGGTGCGCATGATGTCGCCGAAGAGGTTGATGTTGTAGCCGCCGGCCATATAGCCCTTGCTCACCGAAGCATAGACGTTACTGCCGTTGTCGTTGAAACGATAGGTAAGGCCGAACTTGGGCAGCAGTTGCTTAGAGTTGTCGGAGAGATGGTTCTGCAGCACGGAGTTGGTGGTGCCGGTGCTGGAGGCATTTGCGGTGCCGCCGGTCATAGAGATGGAGCCGGTGGAGAGGTAGTCAATCTCGTGCTTCACATAGTCGAAGCGCAAGCCGAGAGTGAACGTCAGACGGTCAAAGAACGTGAGGTTCGACTCGTGGTAGGCAGCCAGATTGAGCTGTGGCAGTTCAAATACTGATGGTATGGTAGGCATCGAGGCAGCCATGTGTATGCCCATGCGCTCAACGGCAGCGGCGGCAGCTTCGGCACTCATGCCACGACCCATCATGCCACGCATCATCGAATTCTTCATAGCGTTGGCAATGGCGGCGGCAATGGGGTCGAGCAGGTCTTGACCGAAAGTGACGTCGGCCTGCGTGTGGAGCCACTGGCGCGAGGCAAAGAGGCCCGTGGAGTGCTGCCACATACCGTTGCCGGTGGAGCGCAGGGTGAGCTCTTCGGTGAGTCCGTTCATGCGCTGGTGCTGCGTAAGCTGCACTTTGTCGGCAGGCAGGTAGTCAACATCCTGGCGCATGTTGTCGAACAGATGCTGATAGCTGGTGGTAGACGTGAGCAGCAGGCGGTCGAAACGATAGCTGACGCTCAGACCGGTGTTGACTATATTGCGCTTGTAGCGGGGCATCACCGTGGTAGAGGGCAGTTCGGCCCACTGGCTTGTTTCGTTCAAGACGCCGTAGGGGAAGGCGTGCTGGTTGGTGTGCTGATAGTCGGTGGTGAGGTCGAAGGTGAGTCGGCCCGTAGGCTTCCACATCAGGCGCAGCTTGGCACCAGCCTCGTTGCCCTTGTCGTTCCAATCGTTGAGGTTCTGGTTCTTAAAGAAACCGCGCTGACCGCTATAGAAAGCAGCCACGCTGAAGGCCAGTTGCTCGGTGGGACGCTGGGAATGAGCCACTTCTACATTGCGCCAAAGACCAGTGCCGAAGCCCAAAGCAACGTCGGTGCCCTGATAGGTCATCGGGTCTTTGGAGTAGACTTTCACGATGCCGGCCTCAGAATTGGCACCATAGAGCGTGCCTTGAGGGCCGCGCAGCACATCGACACGGTCGAGCTGATAGAAATGGTTATTGAATGTGCCCGGCGAGAGCAGGGGAATGTTGTCGTAGTAGACGCTTACGGCCGTGTTGCTCAGTCGGCTGCCGAGGCCGCGGATATACATCGACGACGTAAGACGACCGCCATACTGGGGCATAGAAAACGAGGGCACGTAGGCCGACAGTTGGTTGAGTGTGCGCACATTCAGCTGGCGCAGGTCGTTATCACCGAAAACACTACTGCTCAGTGGCTGCTGGCGCAGGCGGAACACTTCCTTGGGCTGGGCCACAACCACCACTTCGTCAAGGTCGACCACACGCGAGGTGTCGGCCATTTCAATCACAGCTCCCTGTGACACGACTGTCGACAGAAGCGACAGACAGACAATTGATAATCTCTTTTTCATTCTCTTAATTTAGCATCATAAAAATACGGATGCAAAATTACGACTATAATCCTGCACCCGCAATCCTTATTTATATGGATTTTTTATTTGTTGGCCATTTGGTAGACGGCCGCCATCTCTGCTTCATGGAACACCTCGAGGGCACCCACGGTAATGGTGCCGAAGCGGCTGCACTTACGTACCATCTCGCTAATCTCGTCGTCGGTGACGGTGCGCCCGATAAGCTCGGAGATACACGTAGGCATGCCAATGGTGCGGTAGAACTGCTCCATAGCCTCGATGCCCTTGAGTGCCGTTTGCTCGGGGTGGGCAAAGTCGTTGGTGACGCCCATCACGTTGACGGCAAACTGCACAAAGCGGCTCACGTGCTTAGGCATGACAAAGCGTGCCCAAGAGCCCCACAAGGCGGCCAAACCGGCACCGTGGGTCACACCAAAGAGCGAGCTCAGCTCATGCTCCAGGCGATGGGTGGCAAAGTCTTTCTCCGTGCCGCACTCCGTCAGGTCGTTGTGAGCCAACGAGCCTGCCCACATAATCTGGGCGCGAAGACGATAGTCCTCGGGAGCCTTCAGTACCTCAACGGCACAGTCCTTTACCGTGCGCAGCAGTGCTTCGGAAATGGCATCGGTGAGCGTCATGTCCTCGTACTTCGAGAAGTAGCGCTCCATGGTGTGCATCATAATGTCGGTAGCACCGGCGGCCGTCTGATAGGCAGGCAACGTATAGGTGCGCTCAGGGTTCATGATACAGAACTTGCAGCGGCACAGGTCGCTGTTGATGCCGCGCTTCAGCATGTCGCCGTCTTTTGTAATCACACACGAGCTCGACATCTCGCTACCCGCAGCAGGAATGGTGAGGATGGTGCCGATGGGCAGACAAGCCTGGGGAACGGCCTTACCGTCCCACATGTCCCACACATCGCCGGCATAGGGCACGCCGTAGCCGATGGCCTTAGCAGAGTCAATCACACTGCCGCCACCAACAGCCAGGATGAAGTCAACTCCTTCGCGACGACACAGCTCGATGCCCTCGTAGACCTTCGACAGCAGCGGATTGGGCACTACCCCGCCCAACTCCACATAGCTGATGCCAGCCTCGTTGAGCAAGCTGTAGACGTGGTCGAGCAAGCCCGAGCGACGGGCCGAACCGCCACCATAATGTATTAACACGCGCGTACCGCCATACTGTTTGATGAGTGCCGGCAACTGCTCTTCGCTCTGTCGGCCGAAGACCACACGGGTCGGTGCATAGAAATTGAAATCTTTTATCATAAAACTCAAATTTATTCGAGAAGCAAAGCGACTTCGTCGTTGACAAATTTCAAAAAGAAAAAGAGCGGAATACGGGACTCGAACCCGCGACCCTCGGCTTGGGAAGCCAATGCTCT
>CAMOTK010000191.1 GCA_946625715.1 uncultured Prevotella sp.
ATGCCAATCTCGAAGCCGAAGTTGGGCAGCGACACGATGATGCCGTCAATCTCGTCGCGGTGGTCGCGGAACTGGCGGGCCACCTTCAGACCGTCTTCGCGCGTCTCAATGCTACTGCTGCCCGTGGGCGTGGCGTCCTCTGGCAGGATGACATACTCATAGCCACCCTCGTCGAGGGTCTTCAGCAACTGCTTGCGCACGTCGCGGGCTAACTCTGAATTGAAGTAGGCGCGGGTTCCGATAATCACGCCAAAACAGGTTTTTCCGTTTCTCATATTTGTCTTGTTTTAGGATTTAATCAATTGGTTGACTGCCGCACGCCAGCCTTCGTACCAAGCGGCCATGCGGGGTTCGGCCTTCGGCAGGATGCGCTGAGTGACCTTGCGCAGGCCAACGACCTCGTCGAACGAGTGCCACACGCCCCGGGCAAAGCCGTTCATGAGCACGGCACCGAGGGCCGAGGCGTCTTCCACCTCGGTGCAGACCACGGGCGTCTCGAGAATGTCGGCTTGGAACTGCATGAGGAACTGGTTCTTCGTGGGACCGCCGTCGGCACAGATTTCGCTCAGACGGCCACCAGTGGCACGGGCCATCACGTCGATGAGGTCCTTAATCTGGTAGGCTATCGACTCCAAGGCGGCGCGCAGGAAGTGGGCACGGGTGGTGGCAAACGTCATGCCGAGCACGGCCCCCTTCACGTTCTGCTGCCACCAAGGGGCACCAAGGCCCGAGAAGGCGGGCACGACGTAGACGCCGCCGTTGTCGTCGACCGACGTGGCCTCGGCTTCCATGGCGGCGGGCTTGTCGATGAGTTTCAGCTGGTCGCAAATCCACTTGAGCGTGGCGCCGGTGCTGTAGATATTGCCTTCGTAACCGTAGAAGTGCTTGCCCAGCACGGAGAAGCCCACACTGGTGACGAGGCCCTCGGGAGCGGCTTTCGCCTCTTCGCCGATGTTGACCATCACCGACGAACCGGTGCCGTAGGTCACCTTGCCCGACCCCGTCGTGAAGCACATCTGTCCGGCCAGTGCACCGTGGCTGTCGCCCAGCACGCCGGCAATCTTGATGGGCTCGGCAAAGAGCCCCTCGCAGGTGGTCTCGCCATAGACGGCGTCGCACGGCAGCACCTCGGCCATCATGCTTCGGGGGATGCGGAAGAGGCGGAGCAGGTCGTCGTCCCACTGCATGGTGTGGATATTGAAGAGCATGGTTCGCGAGGCGTTGGTGGTGTCGGTGGCAAAGGTCTTGCCGCCGGTGAGTTTCCATACGAGCCACGTGTCGATGGTGCCCATGAGCAGGTCGCCGCGTTCGGCAGCCTCGCGGGCGCCCTCAACGTGGTCGAGCAACCACGTGACGCCGGTGGCCGAGAAGTTCGGGTCGATGAGCAGGCCGCTCTTCTGCTGCACCATGTCGCTGTAGCCTTCGCTGCGCAGCTGCTGACAGAGCTCGGCACCGCGGGTGTCCTGCCACACCACGGCGCGCGAGATAGGCTTGCCCGTGTGGCGGTTCCACACCACGACCGTTTCGCGCTGGTTGGTGATGGCAATGGAGCAAGCCTCTCCCCCAGCCTTTTCCTGAGTGAGCGGCAGCTTTTGGATGGCAGCTATCATGTTCTGATAGATTTCCTCGGCATCGTGCTCCACCCATCCGGTCTGAGGATAGTATTGCTGGTGGTCAACATTGCTGCGCCCCAGCATCTTGCACTGCTCGTCGAAGAGCATGGCCTTGGTCGACGATGTGCTTTGGTCAATGGCAATGATTCTTGTGCCCGGCACAGTCATTTCTTCATTTCTCATTTCCATTCCTCATTTCACATTTATCATTTCTCATTTATCATTTCTCATTTATCATTTCTCATTTATCATTTCTCATTTAGAAAGCTGTCCACAGCTTTCGCCACCCCCTCAGCATCCATGCCGTAGTAGTGGAAAATCTCGGCGTTGGTGCCGTGGACGACGTTCTCGTCGGGGATGCCGATGATGCGCACGGGCACGGGATGCTCACTGAGCGTCTCGCAGACCATGGCGCCAAGGCCGCCAAACTTCGAGTGCTCCTCGACGGTGACGATACGGCCGGTCTCACGGGCTGCACGGCGGATGGCCTCTTCGTCGAAGGGCTTAATCCACGACATATCGAGCACGCGGGCCGAGATGCCTTTCTCCTTCAACTGAAGGCCTGCCTGCCAGGCGTGGTAGACGGTCTCGCCCGTGGCCACGATGGTCACGTCGGTGCCGTCGAGCACCTGGATGGCCTTGCCCACCTCGAAGTGGAAATCGTCGTTCTCGTAGACGTCGGGCACGGCGGCACGACCTACGCGAACGTAGCAGGGCTTATCGAAATTGACGAGGAACTTCACGAGCTTCTTCGTCACGCGCCAGTCGCTGGGCAGACAGATGGTCATGCCGGGGAACGTGCGCAGGGCGGCAATGTCGTGGAGCGAGTGGTGGGTGGCACCGAGAGCGCCGTAGGCCACGCCGCCCGACACGCCAAGGATGGTGACGGGATTCTCCGAATAGGCCAGGTCGACCTTCACCTGCTCCAGCGAGCGGGCCACATAGAAGCAGGCGGGACCGCAGCAGAACACCTTCTTGCCGCTATGTGCCAGACCAGCAGAGATGCCCACGGCATCCTGCTCGGCAATGCCGCACTCCACAAACTGTTCGGGCAGTGCAGCGGCGTAGTCGCCCAAGGTCACTGAGCCGCGAGCGTCGGTGGTCACGGCAACAATATCTTTATCCTCACGTGCCAGTTCCAGCAGCGTGTCGGTAAACTGTTTTCTACATGCTATCATAATTATTCTAAATTAGGAATGAGGAATGAGAAATGATAAATGTAAATGAGAAATGAAGGAATGGCTGCCTCATAGGTAGAACCATAGTCTCATTTCTACATTTCTTCATTTTAATTTCTCATTCCTCATTTATCATTTCTCATTTAGTTTGTTTATTCTCTCTTCAATCTCCTTGACAGCCTCGCGGCACTGCTCCTCGTTGAGCACGCCGTGGTGCCACTTGGCAATGCCTTCCATGAACGAGACGCCCTTGCCCTTGGTGGTGTCCGAGACGATGAGGTGGGGCTTCTTGTTCGTATAGTCGATGGCGTGGAACGTCTTGAGGATATCGTCCATGTCGTCGCCGTTCATGTCGATGACATCCCATCCGAAGGCCGTCCAGCGCTCACGGATGCTGTCGATGGGCATCACATCTTCGGTGTTGCCTGAAATCTGCAGGTGGTTGCGGTCGATGATGGCCACGAGATTGTCGAGCTGATACTTGCTACCAGCCATGGCGGCCTCGTAGATAGAGCCTTCGCCCTGCTCGCCGTCGCCCATGAGCACGAAGGTGCGATAGTCTTTCTTGTCCATCTTGGCGGCAATGGCCATGCCGATACCAATGGGCAGACCGTGGCCGAGGGCACCCGAGTTGACCTCGATGCCAGGCACCTCGATGGTGGGATGACCGGAGAGGATGCTGCCAAACTTGCCCAGCGTGTCGAGCACTTCGGGCTTGAGGAAGCCTTTGGCCTCGAGCGTCACGTAGAGGGCTTCCACGCAGTGGCCCTTCGACAGCACGAAGCGGTCGCGGTCGGGATTCTTCACATGGTCGGGCGAGATGCCGCGCATCACGTCGAAATAGAGGGCTGTCATCACATTCAGACAGGAGAGGTCGCCGCCGATGTGTCCGGCGTGGGCCTCATAGACCACCTCGACCAGACGCTTGCGGTTTTTCTCTGCAAGGATTTGCAATTCCTTTGTATTCATAGTTCTTGTGAATAGATAGTTATGTTTATATATAAAAGATGTAAAAAGGGCCTTTTTGTCATCAATCATTAACGATAATTATAAAAAGGAGGGGCCGGACGAATGGTCCAGCCCCTCGGTCTTATGATGGGAAGCG
>CAMOTK010000192.1 GCA_946625715.1 uncultured Prevotella sp.
GCCATGCGCCTGGAAGTGAAGCAGGGACAGCGCGGACTGACGCTCATCAACGACTCGTACAACAGCGACATCAACTCGCTCGACATTGCCCTCGACTTCATGCAGCGCCGTGTGGAGCGCAAGGATGCCAAGAAGACGCTCGTGCTGAGCGACATCTTCCAGAGCGGTGAGTCGGCCGTGGCCCTCTATCAGCAAGTGGCCGACCTGTGCGACCAGCGCGGCATCGACAAGTTCATTGGCATAGGCCCCGAGATTTCGGCCCAGGCCCACCTGATGCGGGCAGGCGAGAAATACTTCTTCCAGAGCGTGGAGCAGTTTGTGGAGAGTCCCGTCTTCCGACAGTTGCACGACGAGACCATCCTGCTGAAAGGCGCGCGCAGCTTCGGCTTCGAGCACATCACGGAGCTACTGGAGCAGAAAGTGCACGAGACCATACTCGAGGTCGACCTCAACGCAGTGGTCAGCAATCTGAACCACTTCCGCTCGTTTCTCAAGCCCGAAACCAAGATGGTGTGCATGATTAAGGCCGATGCCTATGGTGCCGGTGCTGTCGAGATAGCCAAGACGCTGCAAGACCACCGCGTAGACTATCTGGCTGTGGCTGTGGCCGACGAGGGCGTGGCCCTGCGCAAGGCAGGCATCACGGCCAATATCATGGTCATGAATCCAGAGATGACGTCGTTCAAGACGCTCTTCGACTACGACCTGGAGCCCGAGGTCTACTCTTTCCGTCTGCTCGACGCGCTGGTGAAAGCTGCTCGTAAAGAGGGCATCACTGGCTGGCCCGTACACATCAAGCTCGACACGGGCATGCGCCGACTGGGCTTCGACCCCGAAAACGACATGCAGACGCTCATCGACCGCCTGCACCGTCAGCAGGCCGTCATCCCGCGCTCGGTGTTCAGCCATTTCGTAGGCTCCGACAGCGACGACTTCGACGACTTCTCTGCCCGTCAGTTCCAGCTCTTCGAGTTGGGCAGCCAGCAGTTGCAGGCCGCCTTCTCCCACAAGATTCTGCGCCACATGGACAACTCGGCAGGTATTGAGCACTTCCCTGAACGGCAGATGGACATGTGCCGCCTGGGCATCGGACTCTATGGCGTAGACCCACGCGACAACCACATGCTCAGCACCGTGTCGACGCTGAAGACTACCATCCTGCAGCTGCACCACGTCAAGGCAGGCGAGTCGATTGGCTACGGTCGCCACACCATTCTCGAGCGCGACAGCATCATCGGCGCCATACCTATTGGCTATGCCGACGGTCTCGACCGTCATCTTGGCAACCGCAAAGGCTACTGCTTGGTCAACGGACAAAAGGCCGACTATGTGGGCAATATCTGCATGGACGTAGCCATGATAGACGTCACCGACATTGACTGCCAGGAAGGCGATTCAGTGGAGATATTTGGCAAGAACCTGCCCGTCACGCAGCTCAGCGACCTGCTCGACACCATTCCCTATGAGGTGCTCACAGGCGTCAGCAATCGCGTGAAGCGCATCTATTATCAGGACTAACGGAAATGCGTTAGTCCTGACTTCAGAAAGTCTACATAGGCACCGATGTTTTCGTCGTAGGAGCGCAGTGGCGCCAGCACCTCTTCCGTCTTGGGATTGAGCAGCACATAGCAAGGCTGCGTGTTCTGTCCCACACGGGTGCGCTGCAAGTAGCTCCAACGGTCGCCCACGGTGCGCAGCGTGCGCTGCTGTCCGTTCTCCATCACGTTGATGGGTTGGGGCAGCGGCGTTTTGTCGTCTACATAGAGCGAGATAAGCACATACTTGTTGTTGATGAGGTCTTGCACCTGCGGGTCGGTCCATACGGCGGCTTCCATCTTGCGGCAGTTCACGCAGCCGAAGCCGGTAAAGTCTATCAAGACCGGCTTGCCCTCAGCTACTGCCGCCGCCATGCCGGCATCGAAATCCTTGTACTTAGCCTCTACCGTACCCTTATACAGGCTGAAGTCCTGCGTGTTCATGGGCGGCGTGAAGGCCGAGATGGCCTTCAGCGGGGCGCCCCAAAGGCCGGGCACCATGTAGAGCGCGAAGGCCAGCGAGCCCATGGCGAGGAAAAACTGCGGCACGTTGGTACGGTGACCCTCGTCGTCGTGGGGGAACTTCAGCCAGCCCAGCAAGTAGACGCCCAACAGGGCGAAGATGACTATCCAAAGCACGATGAACACCTCGCGGTCGAGCAGATGCCAGCCGTAGGCCAGGTCGGCCACGGAGAAGAACTTCAGGGCGAAAGCCAATTCGATGAAACCCAACGTCACCTTCACCGTGTTCATCCAGCTGCCCGACTTCGGCGCGCGTTTCAGCCATGAGGGGAACAGGGCGAAGAGCGTGAACGGAATGGCCAGGGCGATGGCAAAGCCCAACATGCCGATGGCCGGTGCCACGATGCTGCCCTGCACCGATACGGCCACGAGCAGGAATCCAATGATGGGGCCGGTGCATGAGAAGGATACCAAGGCCAGCGTGAAGGCCATGAGGAAGATGGCCAACAGGCCCGATGTGTTTTCCGACTTCTGGTCTATCTTGTTCGTCCACGACGAAGGCAGTGTCAATTCGAAAGCCCCGAAGAATGAGGCGGCAAACACCACCAGCAGCAGGGCGAAGAAGATGTTGAACACGGCATTGGTTGATAGCGCATTGAGGGCACTGGCGCCGAAAAGCAATGTCACCACCAGTCCTAACAGTACATAGATAACCACGATGCTCAGACCGTAGGTCATGGCTTCGCCCACCGCCTTTTTCTGTTCTTTGTTGCGCTTCAGGAAGAAACTGACCGTCATGGGGATGATAGGCCACACGCAGGGCGTAAACAGCGCCACGAATCCGCCTAACAACCCTTCAAGGAAGATGAGCCACCAAGGCATTGAGGCCGGCGACTGCTCGGCAGCACGCTCCTGGCGCACGCCCTTCCAAAGTCCCGACGGCGTTGCCGTGAGGGTGTCGGTCTGCTGCTGGCTTGCAGCTATGGCTGTGTCGGCCGCTGCCTGTGGTTTGGCCTGCTTTTCTTCGGCCTTTTCCTGTGGCGTAGGGGCAAGGCTCTCAGCCGCTTTCACGCCGCTCTTTCCCTGCGCCTTCAGTTCCACCTGTGTGGGTGGCAGACACGAACGGTCGTTGCAGGCCCCATACTCCAGATAGCAGTCAATGTCGTAGTCGGGCTTCGTGAACCGTATCTTCTGCACAAACATGGCCGTCTGCTCAAAGTAGCGTAGCTCCATGCCAAACATGGCATCGTATTTCTTCACCACATTGCCCACCGACTGCAGCTTGCCCACAAGTTCGGCACCCGAGAGCTTCACCACATTCAGTGTGGCCTCGATAGGCCCGTCTTGTCCAAGGTCGGTGGCATAGACGTGCCAGCCGCGGTCTATCCTGGCGGCAAACACCAGTTCGGCCTCAGTCCCCTTGCCCTTCTTTAGTTCTGAAGTGAAGTGTACTGGGTTCATGAGCTGCGCGTGGGCCATGAGCACCACCAGTAACAGCATCAGCGTATAGCTTATTCTTTTCATGTTGTTTTGTTTGTGAGGTTCGTTTTCTTTACTATACGTAAATAGTGTGGTCAAAGGTACGCAAAAATCGCTGAATTACGAAATATTATGAATTTTTTTTTCAAATAGCTTCGTGAGAATCGCGGTGTTCTGACATAAATTGATTACTTTTGCAGACGAAACATCAAACACGACTTATATGACACAAGAATATGCAAGGACAACAGTAGCAATGCCCGAAAACGAAGATAAGCAGCCTATCCGTCAGGAATTGGCTTACGAGATTGAGAACCGTGACATCAACGATGAGTTTACCGTAAAGTTCTGACTTATGGCAACGACAAGCAACACTTACCAAATTGCCTCCAACATCGAGTGGCAGGATGCCGGTGA
>CAMOTK010000193.1 GCA_946625715.1 uncultured Prevotella sp.
GTCTCCAGTCCGAACGAGCCGATGCTGCTGGGCGTGAAGACGGCGCAATGGTTCTCGCGGGCCACTTCCAGAATGTTCCACAGGCCGTCGATGCCCACCTTCCACGCCAGGCGCGGTTTCGACTCGGCCACCACCGAGAGCAGTGCGGCCAGGTTGTAGATGGTGTCGATGTGGTGAGTCTTCACAATGTTGGCAATGCCCTCGCCGTCGGTCACGTCGGCAATAGCCATGGGGCCGCTCTCTGCCAGCGCTCCTTTGGGTTCAGCACCAGTAATGTAACCCGCCACGACATGCTCGTTGCCATAACGCCTTCTGAGTTCCATGGTCAGTTCGGAGCCAATTTGTCCCGTCGAACCAATGACCAGTATATTTTTCATATTTCGTTAGATTTTTAGATTTACGTCTGCAAAATAAGCAAATTTTTTCGAGATAACCACAATCTTTTCCGATAAAAATTGCATAAATCGTTTTTTTTCGCTTACTTTGCACCAGAAACAATCTAAAATCTAATAGTTATGTATGGAAAAATGAAAGAACATCTCGCCCAGACACTGGCCGAGATTCGTGAGGCAGGACTCTACAAGGAAGAACGTCTGATTGAGAGTCCGCAGCGTGCTGCCATTCAGGTGAAGGGTAAGGAAGTGCTCAACTTCTGTGCCAACAACTACTTAGGCCTGAGCGACCATCCGCGCCTGATTGAGGCGTCGAAGAAGATGATGGACCGCCGCGGCTTCGGCATGTCGAGTGTGCGCTTCATCTGTGGCACACAGGACATTCATAAGGAGCTCGAGGCTGCCATCAGTCAGTATTTCAAGACCGAAGACACCATTCTCTATGCTGCCTGCTTCGATGCCAACGGCGGCGTGTTCGAACCGCTCTTCACCGAGGAAGATGCCATCATCAGCGACGCCCTCAACCATGCGTCGATTATCGATGGCGTGCGCCTCTGCAAGGCTAAGCGCTACCGCTATGCCAATGCTAACATGGAGGAGCTGGAGAAATGCCTGCAGGAAGCACAGGCACAGCGCTTCCGCATCATCGTCACCGACGGCGTGTTCTCTATGGACGGCAACGTGGCTCCGGTCGACAAGATTTGCGACCTGGCCGAGAAGTACGACGCCCTCGTGATGGTCGACGAGAGCCATTCGGCCGGTGTCGTCGGTCAGACGGGCCACGGCGTGAGCGAGTTCTTCAACACCTACGGCCGTGTCGACATCTATACCGGCACGCTGGGCAAGTCGTTTGGCGGTGCTTTGGGCGGCTTCACCACCGGCCGCAAGGAGATTATCGACCTGCTGCGCCAGCGTTCGCGCCCCTATCTGTTCAGCAACTCGCTGGCTCCTGCCATCATCGGCGCCTCGCTCGAGGTGTTCAAGATGCTGGGCGAGAGCAACGAGATACACGACCGCCTGGTAGAGAACGTCAACTACTTCCGCGACAAGATGATGGCTGCCGGCTTCGACATCAAGCCCACGCAGAGTGCCATCTGCGCCGTGATGCTCTACGACGCCAAGCTCTCGCAGGTCTATGCGGCCAAGATGCAGGAAGAGGGCATCTACGTCACGGGCTTCTACTATCCCGTGGTGCCGAAGGAGCAGGCCCGCATCCGCGTGCAGATTTCTGCCGGCCACAACCGCGAACAGCTCGACCGCTGCATCCAGGCCTTCATCAAGGTGGGCAAGGAACTGGGTGTCTTGAAATAAAAACAAAAAAAAATGCCGCAAGCAACAGTCGCTTGCGGCATTTTTTTTTTGCTTATTTGATGTTCAGCAGTTTCAGATTCTTCATCACCGTCTGTTGTGCCGTTTCCTGCAGGCTGTGGGCCACCCTTGCCGGTATGGTGTAGACGACGTAGGTGGTGTAGGGCTTGCGAAACATGGTGGTGAAGATGACGTTGGCGGCCAGATAGCTGCCGATGATTGACGGGTGGAAGTTGTCGGCCTTGTAGAGCTCCCAGTGCGGATGCTCCCTGCGCACGGTCTGCCACGCCATGCCCACGGGCGCACACCACGCATCGTTGTCGTAGGCCATCTCCAGGTACGACAGCTTCAGGCGGTCTTGCATGGCCGTGTAGGTGTCGTCGAGCGGGTAGGGCGTCTGTCGGGTGTTGCCATTCTTGTGTCCCCACGTCATGTAGAAGATGACTTTCGCACCAGGCGAGCCCGCCATGGCCAGACTGTCGATGGTGTGGGCGTAGGGGTAGGTCTCGTTGACCACCGTCGTGGTGGAGTAGGCCGGGGTGGAGCTGAACTCCTGCACAATCACGTAGTCCCAGCCGCCCTGCGCCAGCAGTTCTATGAGGCGCGGGTTCTGCAAGTGTCCCGAGAGCCTTTCGCCGCCTTTGGTCACGGTGGTCATGGCATACTTCACGTTCTGTGTGGCACCAATCTCCTGCACCATGCGGGGCAGGTCGTTGTAGAAGGTGTAGCTGTTGCCTATCCATAACACGCGCACCGAGTCGTTTGCCTCGGCGGCGCCGATAGTCTGCGGCAGCAGGATGAGCATCAGGGCTGCCAGCAGTGTTTTCAGTTGTATCATGGTTCTGTTTCCTTATTTAGAGAGCTTCGAGCATGCGCTTCAGTACCACCGAGCAGCTGATTTCGCGGTTGGCTGCTTCGGGAATGACGAGCGAGTTGGGCGACTCTATCACGTCGTCGGTCACAATCAGGTTGCGGCGCACGGGCAGACAGTGCATGAACTTGCCGTTGTTGGTCCACGACATGTGCTCGGCGTCGACCGTCCACGAGCGGTCGTCGCACGTAATCTTGCCGTAGTCCTCCAGGCAGCTGACGCCCGGGTTCGACCAGTTCTTGGCATAGATGAAGTCGGCACCCTCGAAAGCCTTGCGCTGGTCGTACTCTATGCGTGCGCCCGCAATAAATTGCGGGTCGAGCTCGTAGCCCTTGGGGTGGGTGATGACCAGGTCGACGTCGGGGTCGGCCAGCATCCACTCGGCAAACGAGTTGGGCACGGCCTGCGGCAGAGCGCGGCAGTGAGGCGCCCAGGTGAGCACCACCTTGGGGCGAGACGACTCATGTTTCTCTTTTCTCCAATACTCCTTAATCGTAATCAGGTCGGCGAAGGCCTGCAGGGGGTGCACGGTGGCCGTCTCCATGGCGAACACGGGGCGACCCGAGTACTTGATGAACTGCTGGAGCACCGTTTCGGCATAGTCGTATTCGCGGTCGGTCAGTCCGGCAAACGAGCGCACGCCGATGATGTCGCAGTAGCAGCCCATCACGGGGATGGCTTCGAGCAGATGCTCGCTCTTGTCGCCGTCCATGACGACGCCGCGCTCCGTCTCCAGCTTCCATGCGCCGGCGTTCACGTCGAGCACAATCACGTTCATGCCCAGGTTCATGGCCGCCTTCTGAGTAGACAGGCGGGTGCGCAGCGAGTTGTTGAAGAATATCATCATGAGCGTCTTGTTCTTGCCCAGATGCTGATATTTGAAACGGTCGTTCTTAATGTCGAATGCCTCGGCCAATGCCTTGTCGAGTGGCCCCAGGTCCTTTGCGTTGATGAAAGTCCTCATAATTTGTGTTGTTGTTATTGTTCGTCGTATATTTCTGTTTCTGCGTGCAAATATACAATAAAATTCCGACAATCGGGTCGTTTTGGGAGAAAAACTCACCACATGGCTATATCCTCCGGATTGGTTAGCGTGTAGCTATCGAGAACAGATAACATATTGTTAGTTTCTTCCATTTTTCCTAAGATAAGAATAATATCTTATCAGTTGCAAAGATACAAAAAAAAGGTGATACCGCCAAGAGAAATGCTGTCTTTTGCAATGCTAATGTTAAAACGCCGTATTAACAGTGTTAAAACGCTGAATTAACAGTGTTAAAACGCCGTATCGTTTTCGGCGTTGTTTTCTTGTAATAAAAA
>CAMOTK010000194.1 GCA_946625715.1 uncultured Prevotella sp.
AGGCCGGACTGGGCGAACAGATTGAGGGCATGGTCAGGGAGCTCTTCGCCGGCAACGGTGCCGTGAGAGCGACGCTCCACAAATATGTGGTAGCACGATAACTCATGGGCAATCAAGAGCACTATGCCGAGCTCCTGGAGAAGCACGGCGTGAAGCCCACAGCCAACCGCATTGTGGTGGCAAGAGCCTTGGCCGAGGCCGGACGCCCCATGTCGCTGACGGAACTGGAATACAAGATTCTGTCGATAGACAAGTCGGGCGTTTTCCGGGCGCTGACCCTCTTCCGCGACCACCACTTGGTGCACGTCATAGAAGACGGCTCGGGCGGGGCACGCTACGAACTGTGCCACAGCCACCACGACGATGCCGACGACGACCTGCACCTGCACTTCTACTGTGAGCACTGCCACCGCACGTTCTGCCTCACCGACGTGCCGCTGCCGCAGGTAGCTGCGCCCGAAGGCTTCCAGGTGACGGGGGCCAACTACATGCTGAAAGGCATCTGCCCCGACTGCCAAGACTGAAGGGGAAAAACAAATCCGGTTGCTAAACACTAACGTTTTGGCAACCGGATTCTGCTATAAACAAGCAAACTTATTTCTGCTTTAAATGTCGCATCACCTTCTTGAAGTAGCTGTCAGTGGCTCGCGCACTGTACTTCACGCCCCCATTCCATAGGCGAATGGCATGTTCCACATTATTCTGTGGATTGTAATGCGACTGAATCAAGAGGAACATCTCTTTCGACTTATCGACGCTGTAGCGGTCGGCTAAAGTATAACGCTTATTACTCTTCGCCTTTTTCAGAATCTGATTACAATCTTTCACCAAAACAGGTGTAATCTGCAATACTCCAACCGAATTTCCACTTACGGCTTGGGGATCTCCCTCACTTTCAACCTGAATGATGGCTTCCATCACATTGGTCCAATCAAACGATGCTGAGCGGCTTTTTGCTGTGGCATTTGCCGTGAAGACAGCCGATACCAAAAGCATCAGGCTCAGCCTTAGAATCATTGTCTTCATACACTTTACACTTTCGGCGAACATCCCGTCACAGGAAATCGCCCTTGTATTATCCTGGGTGCAAAGGTACGACGATTCGGTCAGCCGACCAAGGTTTTTTCGGTTTTTTAAGCTTATTAATCAAATGTATTAATCTATATCAACTACCGTGATGCCTGCTCCGCCGAACTGTACATGCTCATCGCGGAAGTGGCTGACATTGGGCACAGTAGCAAGATATTGGCGAATGAGCTGGCGCAAAATACCGCTGCCCGTACCGTGCAGGATGCGCACGCGCGACATGCCCACCAGGATGGCGTCGTCGAGGAAGTAGGTGACGGCGTTGACGGCCTCGTCGCCACGCATGCCGCGCACGTCGAGGTCTTGCTGGAAATTGAGTTTGCGCTGGTCTATGACGTCGCGCGTCTCCTTCGACACCAGCCCATAGCTGCCGGCAATCTGCTGGTTGCGCTCCTCGGTCTTGGTCTGCGACTTCGACGGCTCTTTGGCCTCTTCCAGACGCTCCATGCGCATCTTCGTGCGCATGCCGCCGAAGATGACGGTGGCCATCTTGCCGTCGATGCTCTCTATCTGTCCTATCGACGACAGACCTTTTATGCGAACCGTGGCGCCCACCTTCAGCGTCGGGGCCTGAACGGCTTCGGCTGATGGACGACCGGCAGCAGCCGACTCGTCGCGCTGCGCCTGCTTCTCACTCCGTTCGGCCTTGCGCTTCGCCTTCCGCTCCTTGCGCTCCTGTATCTGGCGCATCTTGCGCTCAATCATCTCGTCGTTGGCCTTCGTGTCGATGTCGCTCACTTCCTGCTTGAAGGCTTCCATCTCCTCGCGAATGCGGCGCGTGGCCTCTTTCTCGGCCTGCTGTTCGCGTATCTCGCGAATGGCGTTCTCTATCTTCTTATTGCTCTCGCGCAACAGTTCCTCGGCCTGCTCCTTCGCACGCCGCAGAATGGCCTTGCGCTCCTGCTCTATCTCCTCGATACTGCTCTCATAGCGTGCAATGCGCCCTTCGAGCGACTTCTCGTGCTGGTGTATGGTCTGGCGCTTGCCTTCCCAATAGCGCTTGTCGCGCACAATGTCTTGCAGATACTTGTCGCTCTGGATGTAGTCGCGGCCCACAATGTCGCTGGCGTCGCTGATTACCTCTTCGGGCAGGCCCGTCTTGCGGGCTATCTCGATGGCAAACGAGGAGCCGGGCTGACCGATGGCCAACTGGAACAGTGCCTGCATCTGGTGCCGGTCGTAGAGCATGGCGCCGTTGACCACACCCTCGTGGTCTTCGGCAAAGTGCTTCAGGTTCTGATAGTGGGTGGTGATGACGCCAAAGGCCTGCTTCTGCCAGAACTGCTTCAGCACCGCCTCGGCAATGGCACCGCCGATGGTTGGCTCGGTGCCGCCGCCAAACTCGTCGATGAGCAGCAGCGTGCGGGCGTTGGACTGGCGCATCATGTTCTTCATGTTCAGCAGATGGCTCGAATAGGTCGAGAGGTCGTCGGCAATAGACTGCTCGTCGCCGATGTCTATCATGATGTTCTCGAAGATGCCCACCGACGAACGGTCGCCAAGGGGAACCGACAGGCCGCATTGCAACATGTACTGCAACAGGCCCACCGTCTTCAGACACACCGACTTGCCGCCGGCGTTAGGGCCGCTGATGATGAGCAGCCGCTTCTCCTGCGTGAGCATAATGTCGAGCGGCACCACTTTTTTCTCTTGCTTCTGCAGCGAGCGTTGCAGCAATGGATGGATGGCGCGAATCCAGTCAATCTTCGGCTGACTAAGCACCTGCGGCTCGAAGGCCTGCTGCTCTTCAGCCATGGCGGCCTTGGCCTGTATGAGGTCTATCGTGGCCAGGAACCGATAGGAGTCGAGCACCTCGGCCACATGCGGTCTGAGCTCGTCGCTGAACACCGTCAGTATGCGGATAATCTCGCGCCGCTCGGCAGCTTCCAGCTCGCGTACCTTATTATTAGCTTCCACCACTTCGGCCGGCTCTATAAACACGGTCTTGCCCGTGGCCGACTCGTCGTGAACGATGCCCCTGATTTTGCGCTTCACGCCAGGCGCCACGGGAATCATCAGTCGACCGTCGCGCACCGTCGGGGCGGCATCCTTGTCGACCAAGCCGTCACGCTGGGCCGAGTGGAGTATGGTGTAGAGCGTGCGCGAGATAGAGCCCGCCGTCTGTTCCATATCGTGACGGATGCCCGCCAGCACCATCGATGCCGAGTCTTTGATGTGGCCAAACTTGTCGAGTATCGAGTCGATGCGGCGCAACATGGCGGGAAAGGTGGTCACGCCCTGTGCCAGCCTTTGCAGCGCCGGATATTTGTAGGCAGCCGTCTCGGCCGGCGCATCGTCGGCTACGGCTTCGCTCTCGTTGAGGAACTTCACCAGATTGACAATCGTCTCCAGCGAGCGCCGCAGGTCGAACAGCTCGTCTTCTTCCAGATGCGTATTCTCAAGACGTATGCGCGCAACCGACGCGCGCACGTCGAAAAAGAAGTTCAGTGCGGGCTGTTCCGTGGCCTGCCTGAGCTGGCGGAACTCGCGTATCTGCTCAAGCCACTCGTTCACCTCGTCGGCGTCGGTCGAGAAAGCCATTTCGTCGACCTTTTCACGTCCCAGCGTCGAGAGGCAGAGGCCCTTCAGCAGTTGTCTTATTTCGTCGAAGCCAACCTTAGCTTCATAGTTTTTGGGGTAAATCATGGTGCAAAGGTATCAAATTTAGTTAAAAACATAAAAAACTTTAATCTTTAATCTTGAATATTTAATTTTTTTAGTACCTTTGCACCGCTTTTCAAGACAAGAGAGCACTGGAGAGATGGTAGAGTGGTCGATTACAGTAGTCTTGAAAACTACCG
>CAMOTK010000195.1 GCA_946625715.1 uncultured Prevotella sp.
CTTCGGCTGCCGACGCCGTCAGCCAGATCAGCCTCTCCGACGACGACGTGGTCGACAACACTGTCAGCGTCAGCTACAGTGGCACGTCGGCCAGCGTCGTCGTGGCAGGCAACGTGGCGCAGTATCTCACCGTCTCGGTCACGGGCGCCCACGTCAGCATTGTGCAGGCCGACGACCTGCCCAGTGAAATCACCTACACCCTCTCGGGCACCAGCACCGACGGCGAGTTCTACATGGATGGCTCGCTGAAGGCTTCGCTCGAGCTCGACGGCCTTTCGCTCACCAATCCCTCCGGCCCCGCCATCAACATTCAGAACGGCAAGCGCATCAATCTCTCGGTGAAGAAAGACACCGAGAACACTCTGCGCGACGGCTCCGGCGGCGACTGGAAGGGCTGTCTGCGCTGCAAGGGCCACCTCGAACTCAAGGGCAAGGGCGTGCTCAACGTCTATGGCAACACCGCCCACGCCGTATGGAGCAAGGAGTATGTGGAGATGAAGAACTGCACCATCAACATTCTGAAGGCCGTCGGCGACGGACTCAACTGCAACCAGTACTTCCTCATGGAGAGCGGCACGCTCAGCATCAGCGGTGTGGGCGACGACGGCATTCAGGTGAGCTATAAGACCGACGACGACGGTACCGTAGAGAGCGATGAGGAAAACACCGGCGCGCTCACCGTCAGCGGTGGCACGCTCAGCGTCACTACGACTGCCGCAGGCGCGAAAGGCCTGAAGGCTGAAGGCGCGGTGCTCGTCAATGAGAATACGGCCACCACCGTCATCACAGTGAAAAACTCAGGCGGCGTGGATGCCACCGACAGCAGCGATCCCACGAGTAGCGCCTGCCTGAAGAGCGACAAGGCCATCACCATCGACGGCGGCACACTAACGCTCACCAACACCGGTCAGGGTGGCCGCGCCATCAATAGCGAGGGTACGCTCGCCATCAGCGATGGCACCATCAGCGCCCAGGCGCAAGGCAGCAACTACGGCTCTTCCTCTTCCGGTGGTGGCGGTGGCTGGGGGCCTGGCGGTGGAGGTCGTCCTGGTGGCGGCGGTGGCGGCAGCACCTCGTCGAACGGCAAGAATGCCAAGGGCGTGAAGGCCAAAGGCGATATCACCATCACGGGCGGACAGCTCACCGTAGGCTCTTCCAATCACGAAGGGCTGGAGTCGAAGTCGGCCATCAACATCAGTGGCGGCCAGGTCTACGTGAAAGCCAGCGACGACGCCATTAACAGCGCGGGCAACATGACCATCTCCGGCGGCATCGTCTATGGCTGGTCAACCGGCAACGACGGCCTCGACAGCAATGGCAACATGTCGATCACCGGCGGTGTGGCCTTGGGCTTTGGCAGCACCCGCGAAGGAGCCGAGTCGGGCATCGACATCGACGAGCAGCATAAGCTTAGCATCAGCGGAGGCCGCGTGTTCTCCATCGGCGCGCGCAACGACTTCCGCGCAGGCACGTGCACCCAGAGCTACAAGACCTATAGCGGGCTCACCGTGTCGGCCAATAAGTATGCCGTGGTGAAAGTAGGGTCGGCACAGGTGTTTGCCGTGAAGGTGCCTGCCAGCTACAGCAGCAAGGCCGGCCTCATCAGCGCCACGTCGTCGTCGGCGTCAGGCACGCTCAGTGTCACGTCGGCCACGTCGGTCGCAGGCACCGAGGTCAACGGCTACATCAATCTGGAATGATTTTTTACCCCCCATATATATAGCAACATTTTTTTATAACAATTTGGTGTGTTTTTATAGTGTTTCAATAGTAGTGCGTTTTCAGGATGACATTGAAACAAGTTCAGCCCCCTGTCGTGATGGCAGGGGGCTGAATTGTTTTCTCAGTACGGGTTTTCTTTCTATTGCTTCCCGAGGAAATGGCGGCCTACGTAGGCATTGAATGCCTCGCGATACAGGTCGCCTATGGGCAGATAGGTGTCGGCATCCAGCACTACGCGGTTTTTGTTCACCTCCTGTATCTTCTGCAGGTTCACGATGTACGAGCGGTGAATGCGCATGAAGTGCTGCGGCAGTTGCTCCTCCAGTTTCTTCATCGAGAGCAGGGCCGTGATGGGCTTCTGCGTGTCGAAGAATATCTTCACATACTCGCTCATGCCCTCAATGTACCGAATGTCGTCCACCGAGATGCGCACCAGCCGGTAGTCGGTCTTCAGGAAGAGCGAGTCGCCTGCCTGCACCTCCTTCTCGGGAAGCGGGGCAGCGTGCTCCCGCAGTTCGTAGATGCGCTTCACCTTCTCGGCGGCGCGGCGGAAGTCGTCCAGCCCGAATGGCTTCAGCAGGTAGTCCACGGCATCCACCTTATAGCCTTCCACGGCATATTCGGCATAGGCTGTCGTGAAGACGATGATGGGCGGTGCGGCCAGCGAGCGCACGAAGTCAAGTCCCGAGAGGTCGGGCATGTTGATGTCGCAGAAGATGGCGTCGATGAGTTCTTCGTCCATC
Organism: uncultured Prevotella sp.; assembly: GCA_946625715.1. Lineage (GTDB taxonomy): Bacteria > Bacteroidota > Bacteroidia > Bacteroidales > Bacteroidaceae > Prevotella. The sequence continues at coordinate 2,466 of CAMOTK010000195.1, forward strand.
AGCTGGCGGGCCTCCAGCGCGCTCTGGCATTGGCCGGCCAGTTCCAGATAGGGAATCTTCTTGATGTAGTTGGCGAGTTGTTGCAGTGCAAGCGGCTCGTCGTCGATGGCAAGGCAGCGTATCATAGTCGTTTCTGTTTGAGTGGTGGGTGATTAAATTTGTTTCAGTGGCAGGCGCAGGCTGACGCTGTAGGTGTCGGCCTCGTCGCTGACGTCGAGCGTGTAGCGGTCGCCGAATATCAGGTCGAGCCGCCGCTGCACGTTGGTCAGTCCTACACCGCCCTCCTTGCGCAGCCGGCTGCCCTGGTCGGTGTGCTTGCTGTTGCGGCAACTGAAGAGCAGCGTGCCCTCGTCGGTGGTGCTGATGCTCAGGTCGATGAACGACGGCAGCTTGTAGCTCACGCCATGCTTGAACGCGTTTTCAACGAACGTGATGAGCAGCATGGGCGGTATCTGCAGGTCGGGCGTCGTCGTGGGCAGGTCGGCCTTGATGCTCACGCGGTCGGTGTAGCGCAGCTGCATCAGTTTCAGGTAGTTGCGCAGGAAGTCCAGATCGCGGCTCAGCGGCACTGTGGCGTTGGCGCCCTCGTAGAGCACGTAGCGCATCAGCTTCGACAGGTCGACGATGCTCGTCTTGGCCTTTTCCGGGTCGATGTCCACCAGGGCGTGGATGTTGTTCAGCGTGTTCATGAAGAAGTGCGGGTTCACCTGATACTTCAGATATTCCAGCTGGTTCTCCAGGTTCTTGCGCTGCAGCTCCTGCAACTCTTTCTTGTCGCGGTCGGACTTGAAATAGAGTTTCACGCCGATGTTCATGCCCAGCAGCAGGATGAGGAATATCGAGTTCACCATGTCGCCAGGGCCGAACAGCAGCTCGGGCTTCGGCCCGCGTCTGCCGGCGGGGCGTTGCCCGTCGTGCGGTGCCTGCCGGTCGGGTGGTGCCAGCTGGTCGGGTGGCGGCAGTTCGCCTCGCTGCTGCATGTCGGCAGGCCGGGGCTCAGCCAGTTCCACAGGTGGAGCGCCGTCTCGGTCCTGCGGCCGCGGTCCCTTCATGCCTGGCTTGTTCATGCAGTGGTAGAACATACCCACGGCCACGAGGCAAAGCGTCGTGACCAGATAGCGGCCGCGCCGATTCTGATAGACCAGTATCGGAGCCAGCAGAAAGTTGTGGATGAGGAAGATGATGAAGTAGACGAGGTACGTCTGCCACAGGTGCAGCACTTCGTGCCAGTCTACACCTGTCCGGTTACCGATGTAGCTGCCCACAAGCATGTTGATGACTGGTGCCAGGAAAAGCACCAGCCAAAGCAGCAGATAGACGATGTTCTCCTTTTGGTCGCGTAGACGTAGTTTCATAGGCATTTGCTTGTTATTATGATAAACGTTTTGTGTGGTCGTTTTATTGTGTCGCCGGTGTTC
>CAMOTK010000196.1 GCA_946625715.1 uncultured Prevotella sp.
AGACGGCGAACTCTGTCTGCGACTTGATGATGTCGCCTACGGTGACGTTCTCGATATAGTCGGCCATAGCGTTAGTCAGGTTCAGCGTGTTGCTGAGCAGGTAGGGGAAGGCGTTCCATCCGTGGTGCAGGCTGATGGTGCGCTCGGCGTCGGTGGAAAGGCGCCGGCCGGCCATCTGCATATTGTTGTGGTAGTCGGCGGTGCGCATCAGGTACATCTGCCTATGGTCAAGGTTGTAGAATGTTCCAGTCCACTGCTCGCCGTCCCATTCGGCAAACTGCTGTGTGGCGACGCTTTTCAGCTGGTCGCCCTGGCTCCACGGCGTGGAGCTGTAGAGGAGGTCGTCGATGAAGCTGTTGGTGTCGGGGAAGAGGTAGAACGATATCCAGTTCCATCCCTGCTTGATGTCGATACTTTGCACCTCGTTGGCTGAGGTGGAGAGGAGAACCGGTGCCGCCGGCGGCAGGCCCACGGTGGCGTCGTTCTGGTAGCTTACGTCGGTCGAAGGCATCAGGCTGTAGATGCGTCCTGTCGATGCCTGCCACAGGCGGAAGTGGAGGGGCATACCTTCGAAGACCTCGTTGCCGTGGATGGTGAGGTAGAGGTAGCTGGTGCCGGCTTCGGCGTTGAAGTCGACATTGGCCATACCCACGATGTCGTTGCCCAGCAACGCAACCACGACGTCTTTGGGGTCGCTGTCGTAGGCGCCATCAACCATCACTTGTCCACGCAGCGACATCTGGCGAGCGTAGCCGTTGGGGTTGTCGTCGTCCCACGGGCAGATGGCCTTGATTTCGACCATAATTTTCAGTGGCTCGCTGAGGCCGTCTTCGTCGGTGAGGTAGATGATTTCGGAGTAGATGCCCACGGGCAGGTTGTGGTCGATGGTGAAGTGCAGACCGATGGTCTCCTGCGGGTTGATGCTGCCGTAGGCTTGGCTGACGCTCATCCAGCTGGGCAAACCCTCGATGGTGAACTGGTGACGGCGTCCGCTGATGTTCTGGATGTCGGCCGAAAGCTCGAAGTCGTCGACCATCGTCTCGTAGAAGACGCCCTGCAGACGGTTCTCGCTCCAGAGCAGTACGTTCTTGTTCACATAGACCTGCCACATTGTGGGGCTTACGGTGCGGTTGCCGTTGAGGTCCTCGACGTTGCGCACGGTGATGAAGATGTTGTTCTTGTTGATTTCGCGGTCGAGCATATTGATGTTGATGAGCAGCTCGTCCTGGTTAAAGCTCCAGTCGAAGTTCATCTTGGTCAGCAGGCCGCGCTCGCGCACGGGTGCGATGTCCTCGTTGGTTGCGAACTGGGTGTTGAGGGTTGAGAATACCGGTGCGGTGACAAGGGGTTGTATCTTTTCAACTACCGTGCCATCGGTGGTGCGGAATATCTTGCGGTTGTTGATGGAGAAGTGCTCTTCCATAATGCCGTTGCTGTTCTCCACCTGTTCGCTGAAGGGCAGCCAGGCCACCAGGCCCATTTCGTCGCCGTAGGGGGCGATGTTGTCGTAGGCCTCAACGAGGTTCTTGGGCAGTGCCTGCTCGAAGAGCACCAGTTCGTCGATGGTGCCGGTCAGCGCGTTGCTGTTCCAGGCGCCTCCGAGCATCATATCGCCGCTGAGTCCGCTCAGCGTGTCGGTGGCGAAGGTGTTCATCAGGTTGCCGTCGACATAGATGGCGGCGTTGTTCTGCGTGCGGTTGACGGTCAGCACGTAGTGGTGCCAAGCGCCGTCGGCAAAGGTGCCGCTGGCCTGCTGCATCAGGTTGCCATTGTGGAAACTCAGGTTGCCGTTCTCGAAGGCTATCAGTGTGCCGTCGAAACCGTCAACGCCCTGATAGCCGCGCTGGCGCCAGCCGGCCGAGAAGAGCGGTGCGTTCTGTTCCGTGGTGCGGAACCAGAACATAAGGGTGTAGTCCTGAATTGCGGAGCGCGAGAAGATGTCCTGGTCGAGGCTGACGGGCTGTGTGCCGTCGAGGTGCAGGGCATAGCCGGCGGGGTTGGTCCAGGCAAAACCTTGGAGGGTCAGCGTGGAACCGCTGGCAAGGTCGGCGCAGGTGTTGCCGCGTCCTTCGTTCATCGGGTAGTATGCCGCCAGCTTCTTTTCGTAGCCCGTCAGGTGCTTCTCGTGGGTCTCAACAATCTCTGCCTGGTTCAAGGCCTTGATCCACACACGCGTCTCAAGCATATTGCCGCGATAGCCGTGTCCGAAGACCAGCGGTGCGGATTGAGAGCGGAGGGACGAGAGCTGAGAGTTGATAAGGGAGTCTGTCAAGTTGGCCTGGTCGGTCAGTTCGCTGGTGCCGGCGAAGAAGCGCACCTGGTTTTCGTCGCGGTCGACGACGACCACCATACGGCGGAAGTCGGTGAGCGGCTCCATAGGTTTCGACTCCAGATGGTAGTCGTTAATGTCGAGGTACATACGGCAGCTGTCGCCGTCGGGAACCAATCCGAAGGAGATGTCGCTGCCCGAAGTGGAGTGTCCGAAGAGTTCCATCTTGCTTTCGGGGATGGGCGAATAGGGCTTGGCGATGAGGTCGATGCTGAACGACTTGTTGGCCAGCACGCGTGTCACTTCGCTCGATGCGCCGCAGGTGGGCGTTCCGTCGAAGTAGAGCGAGGTGCCCGTCGTGATGCGTCCGCTCGAGTTGGTGACGCCGAGCAGCTGGAAGTTGTTGTCCTCGTCGAGGTAGTTGCCGGCAATGGGTTCGTTGAAGCGCAGCTTGATGTTGTCGGCCACGCCGAGGATGCCGAAGGCCGGTTCGGGCTGGCCGAAGACGCGCGGCGGACGTGTGTCCTTGGTGCCCGTGAGCACGGGCGACGACTTGGTGATGAAGCCCGAGCCGTGGCGGCAGAAGCTCACGGCGCGCAGGTCGTAGTGCTGCTCGATGGGGTCGCGCTCGCCGTAGAAGTGTATGTTGTCGATGCGGCCGCCGGTAATCATAGCCTTGGTGCCGCTGGCGGCGGCATAGATGGCGCTGTCGTAATAGTAGGAGCAGATGGTCACCCACTCGTCGGCGCTCTGCGTCGACAGCTTGTACTGTAGCTCTATGTGGTCGAAGCCGCGGTAGTTGACGTCATAGTCGATGATGCTCACCGGCAGGTAGTAGCCCGTCGAGTCCTTCGGCGAAAGGGTGTTGAGCACCCAGTTTTCGTGCGGCTGCTCGATGTTGACGTCGCAGCTCACCGGCATAAAGTGTACCGAGAACTGGGCCTGGCCTTTGGTCGAGGCGATGCAGGTCGACTGAAACTCGATAATGAGGTCTTCGAAGTCGTAGCCGTCGCCGGCATAGACCTCCATAGTCTTGGTGATGACTTGCGAGCCTGTGAGGATTATGCTGCGGCCGTCGGTCAGCGGCATACCGTCGATATAGACGCGGGCGCCGTGTGGATTGCTCGAGTCCTTCATCTTTAGCTTGAAGGTAATGGGAAACTCTACGCCAGAACCTGCGGTGGCCTCTGTTTCGTTGTAGAGTTGGATAGTGAAGATTGCGGGGCGGTCTATCGGCACATTGCTGAGTTCGTGGACGTTGATGTCGACCTTGGGGTTCTCGAGCTTGAGCGTGCCTGCCGAGAGTGGCATCTTGGGGCGGTAGAACTCGGTGCTGTCGGCCACCTCGCAGGGGCATCTGGTAGCGCCGCCGCGCAGGTAGTAGACCAGCGAGCCGTAGAGGTAGTCGTCGCCGTCATAGTCGTTGCCTTCGCTGACGAAGTCGCGCGTGTCGGCCGAGGCAGTGTTGAAGGCAAAGTCGCTGATGCTCTTCTTCAAACGATAGACGCTGACATCCATATTGCTGTACATATCAGGTGCCAGGGTGAAGCCTATCTCACGTGTGTGCGAGAGGCGCTCCTCGGGGTCGCGCCCGAA